>JAKEHX010000541.1 GCA_022614795.1 Planctomycetaceae bacterium
CAAAGCCCATCGTCTTGCGGCCGAGGCGCTTGCGAATGATGTCTTCGATGCCGACGAACGTGCCTCCGCAGATGAAGAGGATGTTCGTCGTGTCCATCTGGATGTACTGCTGCTCGGGATGCTTGCGGCCTCCCTGCGGCGGGACGTTGGCGATGGTCCCTTCGAGCATTTTCAGCAGGGCCTGCTGCACTCCCTCGCCCGAAACGTCGCGCGTGATGCTGACGTTGTGGCTGGTCTTGCCGATTTTGTCGATCTCGTCGATGTAAAGCACGCCGCGCTGGGCCGATTCGAGGTCGAAGTCGGCCGCGTGCAGCAGCTTCAGGAGCAGGTTCTCGACATCTTCGCCGACGTAACCCGCTTCGGTGAGCGTGGTCGCGTCGCCGATGGCAAACGGCACATTGAGGACGCGGGCCAGCGTGCGGGCGAGCAAGGTCTTACCCGAGCCGGTTGGCCCGATCATCAGGATGTTGGACTTCTCGATATCGACGTCGGACCCTTCAAAGCCGAGCGACAACCGCTTGTAGTGGTTGTGGACGGCGACGGCCAGGACCTTCTTGCTGAAGGACTGGCCGATCACGTATTGATCGAGTTGCGTGACGATTTCGCGGGGGGTGGGGATGCGGTTGAAGAGCGGCTTGGTGGAGCCGCGGCGGCGTTGTTCCTGTTCCAGGATGGACTGGCACAGGTCGATGCACTCGCCACAGATGTAAACGTCCCCCGGACCCTCGACGAGCGGACCCACGTCGCGGTAGCTCTTGCGGCAGAACGAGCAGAAGGCGTTCTTTTTCGTGGTGCTTGTGCCACGACGCCCTCCGCTCAAATCCTTTCCTGCGGGCATGATGTCTCCTTTCGGCCTGCCGTGGCGGGCTGCCCGCCGCGGCGTCTTGAGTCAATGTTGCTTGCTCGAAGGCTGCCGGTCGAGCCGCCGACCGTCAGTCTAATGGGCCGTCCATGTCCGCTGCTGTCGAGCCACGTCCAACGCTTGCTGTCGGTGCCAAGGGCCTCCCAGGCCTGGGCAGCAGACTAGTCCGGCGCCGCGCGGAAGGCGACAAAGATTACGCCGTACGAACACACGGTCCGCACGCTATAGCCCGAAGCCGCGGAGCGTTCGTCACGACCCCTGCCGCGGGCTCTAACCCTTGTCCTTGCCGTCCTTTACGCTGCGCTGGAGCTGCTCGCCCAGCACCGACTTTATAGTTCGGTATTCCTTCTCGCTGATGTCACCCTCCTGCCGCATTTCTTGGAACTTCGTGAGCATGTCGCTCGCCGTTTGCCCCTCGCTAGCGGCACCACCCCGAAACCTTTGCACCACGATCCACGCCACCACGATCAGGGCGAAGAGAACCGACACCCAGATCGCAAACTGCGCAGCCGTGGCCGGACTCATGTTCGCCGGAAGAAGCGGGAGCGAAGGCACAGATTCGCCGACGCGAACCTTCCAACTATTATGCAGGTTTCGCCAGACCAGTCCAGTTTCGAGTGGGAAGGCTTCTAGCCTGCCGTCATTTTGACGCCCTCAAACCGGACCCAGACATCCCTGCCAGGGAAGACCGAGCTTCCGAATGACGCCCGCTGCCTCCTGGGCGTCGCGTCTTAGATGCGTTCCCTACGGTGACGGGTAGGGGCTGGTTCGGGCAGATTTCGACGCCGAGCTTTTTGAGACCAACGCAGGGACTCCCCGGTGGAGGGGGCTCGCTGAGAGCGCCCGCGCAATGCTGTGGTTTATGATGTGGCCATGCCAAATGCAGACCAGAATCTCCAGCGTGTTCTCGATCGGACGATCGTTGCCGTCATTCGCTCGGAAAGTCCCGAGTTGCTCGTCGATGTGGCCGAGGCCTTGCTGGCCGGCGGCGTGGAAGTGATGGAGGTCACGTTTACCGTGCCGCGGGCGGCCCGCGTGATCGAGAAGGTTGCCGACAAGCTCGGCAGCCGCGTCTTGCTCGGGGCGGGGACTGTGCTCGATCCGGAGACGGCCCGGGCGGCGTTTCTGGCCGGGGCCGAGTTCATCGTCTCGCCGGCGGTGAACGTTGACGTGATCCAGATGTGCCGCCGCTATAGCAAGCTCTGCATGCCGGGGGCGTTCACGCCAACCGAAGTGGTTGCTGCGTGGCAGGCGGGGGCCGATATCGTCAAGATCTTTCCCAGCGACCTGGTCGGGCCGAAGTATCTGAAGCTCTTGCACGGCCCGCTGCCGCAAGTTCGCCTGATGCCGACGGGGGGTGTGAATCTAGATACGGCTGCGGAGTTCTTGGCGGCCGGCGCGTGTGCGCTAGGCGTGGGCAGTTCGCTGGTTGATCAGAAGGCGTTGGCTGCGGGAGATTTGAAGAAGATCGAGAGCCTGGCGAGGCAGTTCGTGGCCAAGGTGGCGGAGTATCGGGCAGGGAGGCGAGCTTGAGATTATGTTGCCGCGCGCGAGCTATTTAGCCCGGCGGCCAGCCCATCTGGCGGCCGCCGAGAATGTGGAAGTGCAGGTGATCGACGCTTTGCCCGCCGTCCGGGCCGCAGTTGGCTACGACACGGTAGCCGCCCGAGAGGCCAAGTTGGTCGGCGACCCTTTTGACCACAAGGAGTAGATGCCCAACCAGGGCCTGATCTTCGACAGCTAAATTCCCGATCGAGATAATGGGCTTTTTGGGAATAACGAGCACATGGACCGGGGCCTGCGGCTTCACATCGTGAAAGGCGAGGCAAAGCTCGTCCTCATAGGCGATTTTGGCCGGGATTTCCTTGTCGATAATCCGCTGGAAGATCGTTTTCCCGCTCATTTTGCCACTCCTTGCGTTGATCTGACAGTTTTCTTCGATCGCGCGTTGACAAACCATCCGCCATTCGTAGAATGAATCGAGTTGAGACTGATTCTCAATATTCGGAGCCGCGGTCAGCCGCACATCCCGCCCAGACATCCTGCCAGGCTCATCCTTACTAGGAATTCGCGCCGTGGAAACGGTCCTCACCACCCTTCCTTCCAGCGAAACCGAACGTCTTTTGCTCGTGCTCGTCCAGACGGCCGACGCCGGCAGCCGCGTCGAACTCCGCCAGCAATCGTTCAGCAAGTCGATCGGCTGGTTCACGCAGAGCACTGTCCACCTGGAACCAGGGCAGGTTGCCGCCCTCCGCAATGCTCTGGGTCTGACCGGCGGCAAATCGATGAGCCGCCTGCCGCGTGAGTTCTCGACCGTCAATCCCGCCGCCTGGCAGCCGCGCGTGGTGCATGCCGATTCGGCTTAGGCTGGGCACTTCGTTTACCGTTTGTGCCGCCTTCCGGCCCCATTCGACTGCGGCTTGATCTCGACGTCCGTTACGAGCAGCAGATCGACGATATTCACGGTTTCGTCAGGCTGGCATACGTAAAGCGTGCGTCCGCTGGGCAGGGCCATCAAGAATTCCTGGTGTAGAACGGGAATCTCCCGGCCATCGGCCAGATGCAGAATGAACGGCCGGAAGGGGGTGGCGTGATACAGTTCGCGAATCCGCTCGATCGTCATGGCGAATCTCCTGGTGCGGCTATTTTACCACGAAATTCACCAGCTTCCCCGGCACGACGATCGTTTTGACAATCTCCTTGCCCGTGAGCAGTTCGGCGATGCGGGCGTCTGAGCGCGCGGCAGCGATGAGCGACGCTTGGTCGCTGCCGGCGGGAACGACGACCTTGCTGCGCAGCTTGCCGAGAATCTGCACGGGGATTTCAATTTCCGCGTCCTTCGTCAGGGCATCGTCGTACGTCGGCCACGGCTCGTAGGCCAGCGTCTGCTTGTGCCCCAGCAGTTGCCATAGCTCCTCGGCGATGTGGGGGGCAAACGGCGAGAGGATCAGCACGAACTTATCCAGCACTTCGCGCGGGCGGACAGTCTCCTTGGTGAAGAAGTTGGTGAATTCCATCATCCGCGCGATGGCCGTGTTGAACTCCATCCGCTGGATGTCGCTGGTGACCTGCTTGATCGTCTTGTGGAGCGTGCGATTCTGCTCGTCGGTCGGGGCGACGTTTTGGACTGACTCGTTCAGCTTTAGCGCTTCTGCCTTGTCATCGACGATCAATCGCCAAACGCGGTCGAGAAAGCCGCGGACGCCAACGACCCCGGCGGTACTCCAAGGTTTGACGGCTTCCAGCGGGCCCATGAACATCTCGAACAGCCGCAGTGAATCGGCGCCGTAGTCACGCACCACGTCGTCGGGGTTGACGACGTTGCCGCGGGCCTTCGACATTTTCTCGCCGTTTTCGCCCAGGATCATCCCCTGGTTCACGAGCTTCTGGAACGGTTCCGGCTTGCTGACGTGGCCCCGGTCGAACAGCACCTTGTGCCAGAACCGTGAATACAAGAGATGCAGCACCGCGTGCTCGGCCCCGCCGACGTAGAGATCGATCGGCATCCAGGCCCGCTCCTTGGCCGGATCGACGAACCGCTGGTTGTTTTTGGGGTCGATGAAGCGGAGGAAATACCAGCACGAGCCAGCCCACTGCGGCATCGTGTTGGTCTCGCGGCGGTACTTCTTGCCATCGATGGTCGGATAGAGCCACTCGGCCGGCGCTTTGGCCAGTGGCGGGGCAGGCAGGCCGTCCGGACCGGCACCGGCCGGCTTGTAATCGTCCAAGTGCGGCAGATCGACGGGCAGCTCCTGCTCATCCACGGCGCGGATCAGGCCGGTCGGATTACCGGCTGCGTCCAGCTCGTGCAGGATCGGGAACGGCTCGCCCCAGAATCGCTGCCGGCTGAAGAGCCAGTCGCGGAGCTTATAGTTGACCGCTTCGCGGCCCAGGCCTGCGGTGGTCAGATCAGCCGTGATGCGTCGCTTGAAGTCGCTGGTGACCAGTCCGTTGTAGCCGTTGGAGTTGATTGAGACGCCCTCGCCGACGAAACAGGCTTGACCGTTGAGGACGGATTGCCGTGGAGACGCGTGAGTGGTGAGTGGTGAGTGGTGAGTGGTTGTTGGCGTGGCGTTTTCCGGAGTACTGGGTACTGAGTACTGAGTACTGAGTACTTGCGACGGCTTCGGGTAGACCTCAACTTCGGAGATGTCACCCGGATCGACCACGGCAACCACCGGCAGGCCGAACTGCTGGGCAAATTCGAAATCGCGCTCGTCGTGAGCCGGGACCGCCATGATCGCCCCGGTGCCATAGCCCCACAGCACGTAGTCGGCGACCCAAACCGGCACCGGCTCGTGATTCACCGGATTGATGGCATACGAGCCCGTGAAGACGCCTGTCTTCTTCTTGTTGACATCCTGCCGGTCGCGGTCGCTCTTGCTGGCGGCGGCTTGGACATACGCCTCGACCGCTGTCTTCTGTTCGGGTGTCGTCAGCCGAGCAACGAACGGGTGTTCGGGCGCGATGACCATGTAAGTCGCACCAAACAGCGTGTCGGGGCGGGTGGTGTAGATCCGCAGCACGTCTTCGCCGGGCTTCTTGGGGAAGCCGGATTTGGCCCGGGCGGCTTTCCAGGCGTCGAATTCCGGATTATTCGTTTCGGCCGACTTGCCAAATTCAACTTTGGCAGGCGATGCCTGTCCCACACGGAGTGTGGGACTACTTTGTCCTACGAAGAAATCCACCTCCGCCCCAACGCTGCGGCCAATCCAGTCGCTTTGGAGCTTTTTGATTCCCGGCGACCAATCCAGGCCCTCCAGGTCTTTCTCCAGCCGGTCTGCATAGGCCGTGATCCGCAGCATCCATTGCCGCAGCGGCAGGCGGACAACGGGGTGGCTGCCGCGCTCGCTCTTGCCGTCGATCACCTCCTCGTTGGCCAGCACCGTGCCCAGCTCAGGGCACCAGTTCACCAGAGCGTCGCTCTGATACGCCAGCCGGTGCTCGTCCTGGTACTTGCGAACGGCCGCTTCGCCCTGCGACCGGACCTCCGCTGGAATCGGCAGCTCGCTGATCGGCCGGCCCTTCTGCTGATCGGCGTCATACCAGGTGTCGAACAGCACCAGGAAGATCCACTGCGTCCAGCGGAAGTATTCGAGGTCGGTCGTGGCCAGGTCGCGGCTCCAGTCGTAGCTGAAGCCCAGCATCCTGAGTTGCCGGGTGAAAACCTTGATGTTCGTCTCGGTGTTGGTCCTAGGGTGTTCGCCGGTGCGAATCGCGTGCTCTTCAGCCGGCAGGCCAAACGCGTCGAACCCCATGGGATGCAGCACGCACTTGCCGTTCATGCGGGCAAAGCGGCAGACAATATCGGTCGCCGTATAACCCTCGGGATGCCCCACGTGCAGCCCCGAGCCGCTCGGATACGGGAACATATCGAGGACGTAGAGCTTTTCCTGGCCAGCCGGCGGCAGCTCGGGCGTGCGGAAGGTCTGATGCTCGTCCCAATAGGCTTGCCACTTGGGTTCGATCGTTGCGGGGGTATAGCGGGGCATGGGGAACCGGGAGTCGGGGGTCAGGTATCGAACAGCCGATTGTATGGCAGGCCGCGGAGCCTACAAACCCGAGAGACAAGTTCGATGCCTAACGCGTTCACGATGGCAACTTCAGCTCTTTTCTGGCCCGTATCACGACGGTTGTGCCTGCGGCTGCCAACTGCCGCTCGAGCTCATCCGTACCAGCCTTCACAGCGAGGTCACGCTCGCGCTGGCTAATGGGCAAGAGCCACAGAATATTTGTCCGGTCGCCCCGAAAATCCGGAAAGTTCAGCTGCGGCGTTTCCGGCAGCGTTTGGGAAAAGAGAACGCTATCGAATCGTTTCGGGTCAAGCAGCGATGGCGTGCTGTCGCAGGGCATCGTATGCCCGTGGCCCAATGGGGCGAAGTGATTCCACGGGTATCGAGCCTGGGCGCTGATGTACTGCCCCAGTCGCGTAAGGTCTGCCGCAGGACAAATGCGATCGAAGGCGGCGGCCAGCTCGATGCGCCGATAGGGCGACGGATCATCGAAGTGCAATTCAACTTTGGGTTGGCAAAACAGCGACACTCCGACCGTAATCAAGAGGTAGCGGTCCGACAGATCGAAGCGGAGCATCGCGCGTGGCGGGAATTCATCGCCATCGATGGCGTAGTATTTTGAATGCTGACCAAGGACGCTTTCGAGCGCCGCGATTCGCTCGTCGCGCCACCACTGCCAAAACCTCTCGTCGTCCCAAAGGGTCCAAAAGTCCCTCGAAGCGGCAATTCGGTCGTGCATCGCATTGTCGCGTTCAAGCGCCCATGCGAACGGGCCCTGGCCAATGCAGTCGCGAGCATAGCCGGATAAATCTCCCATTCCTGACCACGATGGGATGATCGCCAGGGCCTCGTCTCGTTCCAGGAGTGCCGCTGCGTCGCACTCCTCAAACCAGACGATCCGCAGCGATTCCCGGTCAAGCGGTTTGCCCGCGCCCGAATCGACGCAATGGGCGGCAGGCATCAGCGGCGGCTCGCCGCGCTCCATCGATGCCTGATTGAGCTTCTTTGGCGCCGGGAGTCGATTCCGAACCCAGCAGACTTTCATCCGCTGGGGATCGTCCTCGGCCGTGTTGGGAAAGTGCAAATAGAAGTAGACGACGCGATCATCGTCCTCCACGACCGCGACAATGTTTCCCAGTGGCGACGTTTCCTCCAGGAGTATCCCCGCCATGTTTACCTCGGCTGCCCGATTGCGTGCCGGACGTTTCTTGTGGTTCCAAGTTCAATCGTTGAAAGGATTTGCAGCAAGCGGGCGACTGCTTGAATGTCGCATATCCTACTCGCAAGCCTGTTCATTCCCAATCCAACCGACCCTTGTCCCCCCGTCCGAAGCGCGGTATGGTACGCGTTTGGACCCAGTTCGCGGGGCCGCCCTTGGCGAGCGCTGGAGAACCGCACGTGGCCGGAACGAAGACATACATCGCCAAACCGGGCGAAATCGCCGAGAAGTGGTGGGTGGTCGATGCGACCGACAAGGTCGTCGGCCGCTTGGCCAGCGACATCGCCATGGTCCTCATGGGCAAACACCGCCCCACCTACACGCCGCACGTCCTCTCGGGCGATTGCGTGGTGGTGATCAACGCCGAAAAGGTTCATTTCTCCGGCAAAAAGTGGGCCAAGAAGGAATACACCTGGTTCACGGGCTACACCGGCCTGCGAAAGGAATCGGCTGAGCGCCGCAGCTCGCGCCATCCCGAACGCATCGTCCGCGAGGCTGTCCGCCGCATGCTCCCCAAGAACAAGCTGGCCACCAAGATGCTCGAGCGGCTGAAGGTCTATACGGGCCCCGATCATCCCCACCAGGCCCAGATGCCTGAGGCAAAAGAGCTGGGCGTGAAGTAAATCACCAAATCCCGTCGAGTCGTCTATTTCGCCGCGGTGCTTGCACCGCGCTCGAGCACGTCGCAAGCGACGTGGCTAAATAAGTGAACTAAAAGATGGTCGCAACCAAAAAAGACAGCGTCAGCGGCGATTCACTCGGCACCGGGCGGCGGAAGAAGGCCATTGCCCGCGTCCGCCTCAAGGCCGGCAGCGGGAAGATTACGGTCAACGATCTCCCGCTTGAACAGTATTTTCCCGTCTTCACCGACCGGCAGAACGTGCTCGATGCCCTGGAGGCGACCGGCCAAAAAGAGGGCGTCGATGTCAACATCCGCTGCACTGGCGGCGGCAAGACCGGCCAATCGGCCGCCTGCAAAATGGGCATCGCCCGGGCCCTCTGCGGCTTTAATGGCGAGACGTTCCCAACGCTGCGCGGCGGCGGCTTCCTGACGCGCGATTCGCGCATGAAGGAACGCAAGAAGTATGGTCTGCGCGGCGCCCGCCGCGGCGTCCAGTTCTCGAAGCGCTGAATGGGGCAGGAATTCATGGCGAGCGGGAGGCGTGAGCGTCCCGATAGCGCGGCGCCATCGGGGGACTCACGTCCCCCGCTCGCCAATTGCCAGATACACTCGCTAGGTGGGGCGGTTTGCCATTGGCGACATGGCTACACTAATGGCCCACCACTGGAGAGCCTGTTATGTATGCCTGGCTATCTCGCTCTGTCTCGTTTGCATTCGCGTGGCTGGCACTGGCCCCTTTCCCTGCCGCCGCCGCTGAGCCCCCCGCGCGGAAGACCGACGTCGCGATCGTCGGCGACGCGTTTCAAATCAACGGCAAGCCCACTTACGCTGGCCGCACGTGGAAGGGGCACAAGATCGAGGGGCTGCTCCTCAACAGCCGGATGGTCCAGGGGATTTTTGACGATCTGAATCCCGAGACGGTGAAGCTCTGGGCCTACCCAGACACCGGCCGCTGGGACGCCGACCGCAATACGCGCGAATTCCTCGCCGCGATGCCAGTGTGGCGCAGCCACGGCCTCTTGGCTTTCACGATCAACCTCCAGGGAGGCAGCCCGCAGGGTTACTCGAAGGACCAGCCCTGGCACAACTCGGCGATCACGCCGGCCGGCGAATTGCGGCCGGAATACATGGCCCGCCTCAAACTCATTCTCGACCGGGCCGACGAGTTGGGCATGGTCGCTATCCTGGGTGTCTTCTACTTCGGGCAAGACCAGCGGGTGGAAAGCGAGGACGCCGTGAAACGGGCCCTGGATAACGCCGTCGATTGGGTCCTGGACCAGGGTTATCGTCACGTGCTCATCGAGGCCAACAACGAGTGCAACGTCCGCTACGATCACGAAATCCTCCAGCCGCAGCGGGTCCATGAGCTGATCGAGCGGGTCAAGGCTCGCACTCGTGATGGCCGGCGGCTGCTCGCGGGCACGAGCTATGGCGGCGGCAAAGTGCCCGAAGAAGACGTCGTCCGCGCTTCCGACTTCCTGCTGCTGCACGGCAACGGCGTGAAAGATCCCAGGCGCATCGCCGATATGGTGCGCCAGTCGCGCGCGGTCCCCGGCTACCGGCCGATGCCGATCCTCTTCAACGAGGACGACCATTTCGATTTCGATCGTCCGGAGAACAACTTCACCGCGGCGATCGGCGAGTATGCTTCGTGGGGCTATTTCGACTTCCGGATGCAAGGGGAGAAGTTCGACGACGGCTATCAGAGCGTGCCGGTGAACTGGGGCATCGCGAGCCCGCGGAAGAAGGCCTTCTTTGACCTGCTTCAGGAAATCACGAGGGCCGGCCCGTAGGGGCAACTTTTCCAACGTTAGCCATGTGGCAAATTGACGTACATCGTGCTATACTTCACGCATCGAGGAATCCATGTCATCTCGCATGAAATCCGCCGCCCGCCTTAACTTCCGATTGCCCACTGAACACAAAACGGCAATCGAGCAGGCCGCCGCCGCGCTCGGCCAATCGGTGAGCGATTTTGCGGTCTCTACATTAGTGAGGACGGCGCAGCACGTCATCCGCGAGCAGGATACAACGGTGCTCTCCAATCGTGACCGGGATCGCTTCCTGGCCGCGCTTGATGATTCCTCGGCCCGCCCGAATAAAGCCCTGACCAGCGCTGCCGGCAAGTACAAGCGGCAGGCTCGCTGACATGGCGGCGTGGGACGTCCAGCCCTTGACAAGCAGCACGATCGGACGCAGTTCGACTGCGGCAACCGCGTCTTGAACGAGTGGCTTCAGCAGCGGGCGGGGCAATTCGATCGCCGCGACTTGAGCCGCACCTTCGTCGCCGTCGAAGCTGGCAAAACGGAAGTACTCGGCTTCTATGCCCTGGCGACTCATCGTGTCGTCTATGAATCGCTGCCCGACGATCAGTCCAAGGGCCTGCCGCGAATCGATATTCCAGTGGTCCTGCTTGGGCGCCTCGCGGTAGACCAGAGCATGCATGGCCAAGGACTCGGCAGGTTCTTGTTGCTCGACGCGCTGCGCCGAATCGTCCACGTTGCTGAACAAATTGGTATTCGGGCGGTGGAAGTCGATGCCATCGACGCGCCCGCTCGCGCGTTTTACCTCAAGTACGGATTCATGCCCCTTCTCGATGATCCACAGCATTTGCTCCTGCCGCTGGCCGTCATTCGCAAACTGAATCTGCCGCCGCTGTTGTGACGCGACAATGCTCATGCTGCTTGCTACACTGATCTTGCTTGGGCCACATCCTCTTGGAGCCTACCCATGTCCCGCCTCACGACCGCCTTCATCCTCGCCCTCGCAGCAGCACCGCTTGTGGCCGAAGACAAGCCCGCGGAGTTCTCGGGCCCGCAGGCCGGCGAAAAACTCACGCCATTTGCCACCAAGGTCGTCCTCGGCGACCAGGCCGGGAAGGAGATCGACCTGGTCAAGGCCGCGGCCGGCAAGCCGGTGCTCATCGTCTTCGTGCACGAGCGGAATCGCCCGACCGTGGGCCTGGCTCGCCTGCTTGGACTCTACGCGGCCACCAAGAAGGAAGCGGGCCTGAGGAGCGGCATCGTGTTTCTGGTCGCCGATGCCACCGAAACAGAAACCTGGATGAATCGGGCGCAAGGAGCTTTGCCCGGCGGCGTGCCGGTGGGCATTTCGGCCGACGGGCAGGAAGGCCCCGGCGCGTATGGCCTCAACCGCAAAGTGCAGATGACGATCCTCGTCGGCAAGGAGGACAAGGTGACGGCCAACTTCGCGCTCGTCCAGCCGAGCGTCCAAGCCGACGCCCCGAAGATCGCGCAGGCCATTGTTGATGTGCTGGGGGGCGGTAGGGGACCGACGATCGAAGAGCTGCAAAAGCTCGGCGGCCCGATGCGCCCCGCCGCCTCGCCGCGGAGGAAGGTGGAG
>JAKEHX010000542.1 GCA_022614795.1 Planctomycetaceae bacterium
GCCCGGTTGCCATACGGCACAATGCCCGGTGGTTGTCAGTTGGCCCGTCCATCCCTATTCCTCACGCAAAGTGCGCGAGCTTCATTCCGCGGAATTAAACGGCTGCAAATGGGTGCTGTCAATGGTCAATCTTTCAGGATCGCGCGGAATTTGGAAAATCGTCATTGTTGAACGCTGCTGGGCGCCCGACATACCATTTCGCAGCTCGGCACTATCTGATGGGTGCCATGAATAACGCAAATAACGATTCCAACCCTTACGCGTCCCCGGTTGCCGACGTGCCTGCCGACGACGCCCCGCCGGCGGCCCCGCTGAACGTCATTTGGCCGCTCTATTGCCTGTTTGCTGCACTTTATTTCGTGCAAGGAATTGTCGAGCCCACCGCGGGCGTCCCCGCCCAGCCCATGCAAAGCCGGCTTCAGGATTGGGGACGGACACAGACCGATATCGGCACCTTCTTGGGGTTTATCGGCATTCCCTGGTCCCTCAAGCTGCTGTACGGGTTGATTTCCGATTTTCTTCCCATCGCTGGGCTGCGGCGTTTTCCGTATCTGGCGATTTCCACCGCCGTGACAGGGGTGGCCTTCCTCTGGATGTCGCGGCTTTGGACCAGCCCGGCGGCTCAGAGCCAATTGGCCTGGCTGCTCCTGGCGACATGCGTGGCAATCGCGACGACCGATGTCGTGGTCGATGCCTTGGCCGTCGAGAAGGGCCAACCGCTTGGTTTGACGGGGCAGTTTCAGTCTGTCCAGTGGGGTGCGATCTCCGTGGCCCAGATCTTCGGCGGCGCGCTTGCAGGATTCATCGCCCAGCATGGCCTGCTGGGGCGGTCATTTATCGGTTTTGGCATCCTGTCTTTGGCTTCCTTTGCAGTGGTCCTGTTTGCCGTGCGTGAACCGCGGCATTTTCGCCCGCCGAAGGAAAACCTGCGGCAGGCCTGGGTCCAGCTTCGTTCCGGCCGCCACATCACTGTCCTGCTCGTTGTCGGTCTATTTCTCTTTTTCTGGAATTTCAACCCCTTCAGTGCGAACGTCCAGCAGCACTATTCGACCAAAGTGCTCGGCCTGAGCGAGCAGTTTTACGGCAATCTCTACTCGCTTCAGGGCATCACGCAAGTTATCTCGGCCGTCGCCTATTTCCATCTTTGCCGGCGGATACCGCTCGGGTGGCTGGTTCATGGCTCCATCGTCTGCGGTGTGCTGATGACGCTCTGCTATCTGCCGATGCGCGATGCCACCACCGCCGTATTGGCCAGCCTGTTTTTTGGATTGACATATCAACTGGGGACGCTCATCCAGCTCGACATCGCCGCCCGCGTCGTGCCGACCGAATCGGCCGCGACACTGTTCGCTTTGCTGATGGCGATTAGTAATACCGGAACCACCGCAGGGATCTTCCTGGGCGGCTGGTGGTACGACGGCCTGACCTCATATTTTGTCGGCAACCGACATGCGGCCTTCGACGCCCTCGTGGTCATTGGGGCCGGCTTCACCGCCTGCTGTTGGCTGCTCGTACCGGCCTTGCGATGGGCGGGGGTGAAGTGATTCAGGATTTCAGATTTCAGATTGGGACTTGGTGTATCGCACACGCAACACTCTGTCGTCAATCGGATGTCGATTCTCGATGCCGCATCGGGCCGGAAGCGCGATCAGTTGCCTGAATTTCCTGCTCAAAGCGCCCGTATGCGCGCGCCGGCACAGCCTGTGCATTTAGCGCAGCTCGGAGGGAACGCGGCGGGCCGCGTCCGCAGGTTTTTGGGTAAGGAGTTACTCTATGAAGCGATGGATTTGGGCACTTGTTACTTTGGTCGGCGTGGCAGCCTTCGCCGGCACCGCGTCTGCCCAGGGCTACGGCGGCTATGGCCACTTCGGCGGCTACGACTGCCCCTATGACTACGGCTACGGTGGGATTGGCGGCTACAGCCCAGGCATCTACAGCTCCGGCTATCGCGGCCTCAACCTCGGATACGGCGGCATTCACTTCAGCTATGGCCGCCAACCGTATTTCCACGACACGAGCCACTACGACTATCACCCTGGCTCGTTCCAGCGCCACCGCAACCACTTTCACTACGTGCCCGGCCATTACGACTTGCACCGCTCCGGCCACTGGCACCGGTAGTGGTGCAGGTTTTCAACCTGCCATCAACTAGGCCCAGACTCCGTCTGGGCCAAGAGATGGAAGAAATCGACGTGCCGCGCCTGTCCCACATGGAGAGAGGGACTACTTTTGCCGCTATGCATCATCCACGAGATCCGCTTCGGTGATCATCGTGAAGTTCTTGTTGGCCAGCGTTTCCAGCGCCATCTCGAGATTATCGACCATCAGGGCCACCGCCGGGCGGCCGTGCGGCCGGATCATCAGCGGATAGGCCTGGACGATGTTGACTTCGGCCTGCAACAGGGCGGTACAGACTTCGAGCAGCGGGTTGGGCCGATCGGGCAATTCCAGTCCAATCAGGTCGCTTTCGATAATCGCCAGCCCAGCCCGTTCCAGAATCTCCCGGCCTTGCTCGGGATGACTCAGCAGGAACCGGACGAACGCGCACTCGGTAGCGTCGTTGATCGAAAGCGCGACGATGCGGACGCGGCTCCCCTCGAAACGGCGGATGACTTCCAGCAGTTGGCCCACACGGTTTTCGAGAAACACCGTGAATTGCCGGATCGTGGGGTAATCGCGGCCGCGCATCGTGGCAAAGCCGACCCCCGTTCCCTCGCCAATGCTCATGCGATGCAATCGTTCGTGTCAAGAAAAGCGCGGCGCACCACGGCACCGCTGTGAACAGGATTCTACTTGAGTGGGGCGACGCTGGTCAACGCGCGGCACGGCTAGGCGACGTGTCGCAGTGCCGACCGTCGCTGCTGAATCTGCGAGACAATCCTCTCCACGAGCGACTCGGTCGCGGCGGTGATGATCTTCTCGCGCATCTTGCCGACACGCAGCCCTTCCTGCTCGATTAGCCGGCCGGTTTCAATTTGGACGACGGCAATCGCTCGAGCACGGACATAGCCGCGGGCCTCGCTTGGCCCCAGCCCAGCCAGCTGATCAGCCACGCGCTGCCACACCGCCATGCGGCTGCGGCCGGCAACCCGCTCGGTCATCTCTGCCAGCCGATCAGAAACGAGCCACTGCGTCATCCGTTGCGCCCAAAACATGGCGAGGTCCTTTCGTCGGACAAGCGTCGCCACTTGTCCCGTGTTTCCACCGCATTCGCGGCCGCTCGTGGATGCATCGATTCGCGATAGCATGCGGCTTGACCGGCTGCGCGGGCCGTTGGCTTGGCGAAGCTTGGGAAGCTCTCCGGCCGCGAATCGGGGGCGTTGAACCCAGGCCAGTCCGCGAGCCGATAACACTCGACAATCTTGGGCGAATCGTCACAATTCGCCTGGATTGCGCGGCTTGCCCGGTCCACTTGACCGCACCAGACCGTTTCCGTAGTTTGGCAAATGTTCGCACATGGCGCTGTAGCCAAGTGGCTAAGGCAGCGGATTGCAAATCCGCCATCGTCGGTTCGACTCCGACCAGCGCCTCTGGTTAATAGCCTCTGCCTCATCGTGATTTGATTCGCCGTGGGGCTTTTTTGTTTCTTGACTGTTGGCAATTAGCGGCGCGTTCACCGCAGGGTCGGGTGCGCTGGGGCTTTGGGCCTCCTGATTGCCGGCCCCATTTTTAGGCAGCGATCTTCCAGGCACACCATCCGTTGCCAGCCGCTGTTGCCTGCTTTCAATTGGTGAGAATTCTTGAGAACTTCCGTGCGGCGGGGCACGGTTCAATTTCCCCAGGCCGCAGAATTGCCAGCACGCTTGGTAAGCTTTTCAGGGCAATTGTAAGCGTTCTCGCCAACTGTCCAGTGCTAGCGGGCAGGCGCCCAGCCGTGCAAACGCCAGGGATTTCAGGGTTTTTGAACGAGTTGCAGTTGATCGTCTCTGCAATTGGCACGCGCTCTGCATTAGGGCCATATCATTCCCCGCCGCCTCTCGCGACCACAAAGGAGTGTGCCATGCTGGTCCTTACACGGAAGCTACAGCAGCAGATCAAAATTGGCGAACAGATCACCGTTACGATTCTCCGCGTGAAGGGCCAGACGGTCCGCGTGGGGATTGACGCGCCCCGAGACGTTCGCGTCATTCGCGGCGAGTTGCCCCGCGAAGGTAAAACCGCTGCGAACGAATCGACGATCATCGAGGCCCGGCTGACGATCAGCGACGATGCTATGCCTGGCAGCGACCCGGACGGAGCGGAAATCCATCCTGACGACACGGCTGAAGCAGCGGCAAGCGGCTGCGCGACGCCGGCAGCGCTGCGCTCGCCCAGCCCGGTCAGCCCCGCGCCGCTGCGGTTGCCGCAGCGCAAGCGATTCAGCAGGACCGAGAATCCGCCGTTGCGGGTCGCCCACCACGCTTCGCCGTCGCTGGCGAAGTAGGACGGAGCTGCGATCCATCCGTCTCGACTTTCGTTTTCCAGACGCCACGATCCAACCACCACCCCGCGCCCATCGCCGCAACAAGCGTCAGGAGCACCAATTCGCGGATCGTGAAACGAAACATGGGAAGCGGCCTAGGGATTCAAGATCGCATAGTAAAGGCGCAGTCCCCAACTGCCCTCAGTCGCGATGACCCATACACATAGCGCGAGGCCGACTACCAGCCAAATCGTCGGCGGCCCCACGGCCAGCACGATCAGCAGCGTTCGGAGGCTGTATCGCATGACTAGGGTCCAATGATCCATCGGGCCACGATGTAAGGTGGTCCAACGACCGCGGCAACAACGGCGAGTCCAATGACGAGCAGCCAGAACTTGTCCCGAAACCACGAAGGCCGCCGCGCCGCGGCCAGTTCACGGGATGGCTCTTTCGGCGCTTCGTAGGGATTCGGCTGCATGCCCCTGATTGTAGCCGGCTAGAAAGTGGCGAGGGCAAATCAGTGCGACGATCTAGCGCGGCGGTGGTGCCTTTTGGATAATTTATTTTGGACTAGATTCCAGCGATACCTGCCCGTCAACGCTGTAAATCTTGACGGCGGTGCCGCGCGAGAGGCGCACCGGCTCATCAGGCAGCATATTACCCAGGTCAATCCGGTCCGCCAATTCATTAGCCCGCGACCGCTCAAACCACCAAGCGGTGCCGAGCGATATCGCAACTCCTACGACCACCATGAGCCAGAGCACGTCGCGAATCGTAAAGCGGAACATGGGCAAGCCTCCATGCCCCTGATTGTAGCCAGCCCACTCGTCCCGCGGTTAGCTCGATTGACGTGGACCGCTTCGGCCCCGCATTGCTAGACTGGCGGCAACATGGAGGCCGGGGCGATGTTTCGATTTACGATACGTGAATTGCTTACGCTCACTCTGGCCGCCGGGTTGGCTGTGGGTTGGTGGTTGGACCGTCGCAGTCTATGGAAGGATCGCGAGGGCGCTCACAAACTCATTGCACAATATGAGCAGTACCATCTCGATAAAGTCCTAATGCAATACAAGATCGCAGCAGCGCGGGGCACACCGTTCAGCGTCCACTTACCGTATATCCGAGAAACGTTGGACTATTACGAGAAGGAAACGGCTTTGTGGTCCAACAATTACCCGCCAGAGCCCGGCCCTTCGCCTTCGTTGCCCTAGCGGCAGCGATGCCTTGAGCGGTCTAGGGCAGGGGTGCTGACGAGTTGGACAGTTTACTTCTCATTTCCTGTCGCAGCTCAACGTTTTCTTTTAGGACTTGCCCTAGACTCAGCAATTGCAGTTCGGTCACCGCTACGCCACTGTGGACTTCGCGCTTTGCTGGCTTGTCGTCCATACCCCTGATTGTAGCCGGCCCGCTCGCCCTTGGTTGACAACTTCCCGCCATGACCTATGGTTGCTGGGGAGACTCTCCATCATGCCTGAGCACCTTGCGTTCTATTGCGCGGCCATCGTCTTGATCTGGTATCTCGACCGCGTGGCGAGAAACGACAGGCGCAAAGCTTCCAGGGTGTTCCGCATGGGAACACCCCCGCCGAACGCAACCTGTTTGAGCTGGTGAGGTCGTTTTCACGCCCCGCCTCTCTATGGCGGGGCTTTTTTGTGCGCGGGTACAATGGGCGGGATGGAATCCAAAGGCAGCGAGTCCGCGGGTCGCAAGTCGCTCGTCTCGCTGGCTGTGCTCGCCGCGGCGCTTGTCCCGCTTGCCTACGCTCTTTCTGTCGGCCCGGCAGCATGGCTATTCGCCAATCACTACCTATCGGAATAGGCATTCGTCACCTACGTGACCCCGCTGGCAATCCTACGCGGGATTCTCCCGCCCCTCGATGCCGCGATGAATTGGTATTTGGCGCATTGGGTCTAATGCGTCGCGGCCGTGCGGGTAAATAGCGGACCCCAGCACGGTCGCTGACCCCGCTCCCCCGTCGGCTTCAGAATTGCCCGCCGACTTCGCCCCCGTTCCGGCTGCCAAGCGCCTGCCAGGTCACGACTTGGATCGTGCTAGTGACAAACTGAATGTGCCCGTCGCAGAATAGGGCGTGGACGCCGCCGGGATGCCGGCTGCGAGCGGCGACGTTGTGCGACAAGCGGTCCCACCAATGGTTCGTGCGGATGCTGTGGGGCAATCCTCCCCGGCAATCCACGTTGGGATCGTTCGGCGGCCGGATGTGGTTGTACATGGAATGACCGGGGGCGCCATAGAGCCAGCGACTTCCCCGCGTTTGTTGGAGCTGCAAGCCAGAGCCGTGGCACTGCGCGGCATAGTCGGTCAGCTCGGGGCCATTGGTGGCGTTGTCATTGCCCCGCGTCAGCACAAACCCGTTGGTCTTACTGACTCCGTCCCAGGTCGTGGGGCCTCCCGCGTCTGCCTTCACGGTTTCGCTCACACAAACCGTCTGGCTCGAACCATCGATCAGGTCCCGAAATCCTACGGTCGAGTTCTCAAAAAACACGCCGGTCACTTGGACGCCGCCCGGATTGCGAGGCGAGACGGGGTATGTCGTTCCGGTGCTAAGCGGGTAATTGTGAACCGCGCTGTTTACGATCACGCCGTTGACCACGTTCGACTGGAGGATGCGGTGCGAGTCAGACGGGCACAGGAAGAAGGGAATCGTCTGTCCTAGAGCAACGCCATTGAGCGCCGGATCGTCGGGATTGGCATTAAAGTTCACCTGCTGATACAGGCTATTGGCCTCGAGATAGGGCAGCAGGTGGGCGTAGGCGGAAAAGCAGCGACCTTCCCCATCGATCAGGGTTCGCAGGCGTCCTGGGGGAAAGCAATTGTGGACGCTGTGGTAATTGTTGATTGACAGTCCGATTTGCTTCAGGTGATTCTGGCATTGGGCACGACGCGCGGCCTCGCGAGCTGCTTGTACGGCAGGCAGCAACAACGCCACGAGCACGCCGATGATGGCGATGACGACCAATAGTTCAACAAGCGTAAATCCCCGTCGGTGGGCAGTGGGAAACCGAGTAGTGTGAAAACAAGGAGTGGGAAACATCGTAGCCTCCACTTCGGGCATGCCATGATAATGACACAGAGCGGCATGATTATGGCATAGGGCTACACCTGCCATGCGGCAAGCGGGATCATGGGGTCCCCAATAGAGCCCGCGCATTGGCCGTTGTTCGCCGGGCGAATTCTTCCAGCGTTTCGCCTCGAATCTGCGCCACGCACTCGGCCGTATGAACGACGCGGGCCGGTTCGTTGGGCCGCTTGCCGCGAAAAGGCTCCGGCGAAAGATAGGGCGCGTCGGTCTCGACGAGGATGCGGTCCGCCGGAATCGTGGCCGCGACGGCCCGCAGACGATCCGACTTTTTGAACGTCACCATGCCGGCAAAGCTGATGTGCAGGCCCAGGTCGAGGAATTCCGCAGCCTGGGCCGCCGTGGCCGTGTATGAGTGCATCACGCCGGCCAGCGGCCCGCGCCGGCGAGCGTCGCGGAGCATCGCCAGGATTTCGGCCGCCGAATCGCGCTGATGGATCACCAGCGGCCTGCCGATTGACTGCGACAGGCGGATGTGCCGGTCGAAATAATCCTGCTGGACCGTTAGCGGCGTGTCTTTCCAGTAGAGATCC
>JAKEHX010000543.1 GCA_022614795.1 Planctomycetaceae bacterium
AGGTCCGGGTCGGTTTTGAGGAACTCGCACACTTCGACGAGGGCCGACCGCTTGACCTCGATCCAGGGGTCGATGGCCTGGGCGGTAACACCGGTGATTTTGTCGCCGAACTTCTGCTTCAGCCGGTCGAGAACGGTCATAGGGAATGACGAATGTCGAAAGTCAAATGACGAATGTTGCAGCGAGAACGACGCGGCTAGAGCGAGAGCGAGATCTCTTGTTCGAGCGGATCGTCGCTGGCCCCGCGGGGGCCGGCGGTCGCCCGCTCCTGGCTGAGGGCGCGGACCCAGTCGAGATCGCCCCGCTTCCAGACATAGGCAAAGCCGATCATCAGGACGGCGAAGAACGCGGCGATATCGACGATGGTGAGCCAGGCGAGCTGCCGCGCGCCTGCGTGGATCGTCGCTTCGGCCCGGGCCAGGTCGTCGCCCGGCGGCACCTGGGCCGCGAGCGACACGGGCACGGTCGTTGGCGGAGTTGGGTTGCGGATGCCGAATTCCTGATACAGCCATCGGGCCTGCTGAGTCAGTACAACGGTGCCCGTGTTATCGCGGGCGACGACGGGAAATTGCTGGTCGGCCAGGTTGGCGGCCTTGCCAAAAGCCGCGGCCCAGGGAAAGAAAAACGCGACTTCGACGTCGAAAATGATGAACAGCAGGGCAACGACGTAAAACCGCAGGTCGAACTGCACGAAGCTCGAACCGATGGTTGGCTCGCCGCATTCGTAGATTTCGAGCTTCTCGGCGTGCGGATCGTGTGGGCGAAGGAAGCGGCCCACAAGCAGGTTCGCGAACAAAAAGGCGATGCCCACCGCGGCAAACAGCGCGAGGTAAGCAACGATGCCGAGCGAGGAGGCGATCGCAGGCGACATGAGTCGGTCCGGCAGGAAGGGCCATTCGTGAAGGATTTCACGAACCTGCCTAGATTGTAAGAATCGGCTGCCGACTGGCAAGGACGGGATAGCGGGACGGGACACCGGAGTAAGCAGACGGCATACGGAGTGTGCCTGCTACTTAGCCGCTCAGCGAGTCATCGCCGCCGTAACCTTCCGACACGCTGCCCGCCGTGAGCGACTGCCGCCCGGCGAATCCGGCCTCGAGCTCGTGCCAGTGGAGCACCTCGGGCTCGCCCAGCCGCCAGCAGAGATAAACAATGCGGCCGTCCATCAGCGAAGGGAAATCGACCAGCCCCTCCATCGCCCCCTTCGGCTCAACTCCCAGAGCCCGCAGTTCGGCGATGTATTCCCGAATGCGAACGATGTCCTTCTCGAGTTCCTCTTCAGTTTGGGCCAACTCGTCGGCGTAGGGATCGCCAGCCTTGAGCTCGCGACCGGCGGTCAACATCGCCAGCCGATGCCGGCGCTCCATCACTTCGCCTGCCAGACGGGCCAAATCGCTGGTGATCGCCTTGACCAGCGGCAGCATGGCGTTGGCCTGCTCGATCGTAAAGAGTTTGGCGGGTTGATAACCGGCTGCCGACATGGCCTGTCCTTCTGGAAAACTCATGTGCAATATTCGGTTGGCACTTGTCGATCGAGTGCCTACTGAAGTATTCGCCGGCTGGACCGCCAGTATTTCCCCGCACAGCAATACTACCACCCGCTAGGATAATCCGGGGCGCGATTTTGGCCAATGAAATTGCGGTGCGCGGTGTTTTAGAAGGCGAATGCCCGGGCCGAACGCGGTAAACCGCACGGGGGGATTCTGCAGGACGCCTACTGGTTCGGCCCGCCGTGCACAGGCTCGACGATGGTTTTCGACTCGGAAACGGCCGTCGGATTGAGCGATGCCTGGCCCCAGGCGATATCGACGGGCAGGCGGCTGAAATCGACGATGCATCCATCGCGGCTGTAGCACGAAAGGTCGTGCGTGGCCCCCATGAAGATGCAATCGACCGGGCAAGGCTCCACGCATAGCGCACAGAACATGCACTTGCTGTAGTCGATCGTAAAGCCAGTGACCTTGAACCCCTTGGCCCCTTCGACCCGCTCTTTGCCGATGTAGATGCAATCGACCGGGCAGGCCTTGGCACACTGGTCGCAGGCGATGCAGGTCGTCAGATCGTAGCGATGAAAGCCGCGGTAGCGGGCGGCCAGCGGCACCGGCTTTTCGGGATATTCAAACCGCTGGGTGAACGCGCCGCGCTCGGGCCGATAGGTCACCAGCCAATAGCGGAGCGTGACGTACATGCCGTGGGCGACGGTATAGACCGCCACCAAGATATTGCTAAACCAATTCCACATGCAGAAAGCTCGGGGCCAATGCGGTCGCGCTGGCCCGGCGCGGGGTTAAATCGTGATCAGTTGTTGAATTATAGGGAGGCGCGACCGACCCGCAAGCGAGGGTCGGCGTCCTCGTAATTACTCGTCGCCCTCGTTCTCATCTTCGGATTGACGAGGGCAACTGCTAATGACTCCTTCAGCGACAGGCGCGCCGCGTCAACTCTGCGGTTCCTGGTCATCTCCGCGGTCCGCCGAATCATCGAGGACGAGGACGACGACGAGGACGAGGGGGAAGCAGGCGAGAACTGCCACCGCGGACATGGTATATCCCCGTGCCCAAGAAATCCTCCGTATTTAGGGAATTTGTCAAGGTAACGTCAAATTTTCGCCCGAATTCCGTGGCTTCGCCGGCCAAGAAATTCTTGACGCGCACAATCTGCAATCCACAATGAAGGGAAGGCATTATGCGCCCCTAGGTTGGCACGTCCGGGTCGCGGGACTGAACCATTCCATCTCCCGCCCGTGTACGTCAGGCCCCGCCGACTGCCGTGCTCCTAAGGAGCCTGCCGGTGGTGGAGTTGCCACAGGATCGCAGCCTCGCCGGAAAGGAATTCGCCATGTTGGTTCTATCCCGCAAGAAGAACGAGAGCATCGTCATCAACAACGACATCACCATCGTCGTCGTCGAAATTCGCGGCGACAAGGTGCGGTTGGGGGTCGAGGCGCCCAAGGAGGTGCCGGTCCACCGCCGTGAGGTCTATGATGCGATCAAGCGCAATGCCGCCTTGCAAAGCGGCGCCGAAGCCGGCTCCGCGGAACCCAGCCCGTCGTAGCTGCCAGGCCTTGGGTCTGCTTTCGCTTCGTCACCAGCCGGACACTTAGCGAGCACGAAAATTCTCAGGGTGATTCACAAGTCACCATCTGCGGCAGGCGGCACTTTTCTCTTAGGGGCTGCGGTGACAGTGGACGACAGTTTGTAGGGTGCATGAGTGCAAAGAAATGCACCACGCGTCTTACCAGGCTGGGTGTATTTCGTTGCACTCATACACCCTACTGCCTTCGAGGTCGAGGACGACGACGACGAGGACGAGGACGAGCGCCGGTGGAATGCCGATGGGGCTATTGGCGCGCGAACCCCACTTGACGCTGTCCGCTCTAAGCCCTTATACCGCATGCAGTTGGATGGCCCCATCGTCTAGCGGTCTAGGACACCGCCCTTTCACGGCGGTAACAGGGGTTCGAGTCCCCTTGGGGTCATTTCTTCGTGGGGCGGGATTCATCTTGCCATTCTGTGTATTGCAGGACTCTTGCCCGCTTCCAACCGGCCCCAATTGATGTCCGTCGTTCTCCCCAGGGCCGTTTCGCGGAATGTTGTGTCGTTGCCAATTCGCAACGTCCGCCTGCGATGTGCGTTGCCAAAACGCCACGCAAGTGCGTCTGCCGAAGTGTGACGTAACGCCGCAAGTGGTTGTCGGACAAGAGGTTACGAGGATGGGCAGACTCGGGACCAGCCTCAAGGCATTGCGGTTGCCATTCAAGTCCAGCGGGAAGGTGAATTCCTCTCGCTATAGGACTCGTCGATGCGCCGCTGGGCTCGTGCTCTCCACTGGAATCCAATCCACTGGGGAAGCGCGCTTCTTTTGGGTGCCGCGATTGCGCTTGGTTCTCAGCAGGCCAGCGGCCAGCATGCCGATGACGGATGGCGGCGAACGGCCCACGGCTGGGAACGAGCCGAGGTGCTCTCGGCCCACGACGCGGTTCAATTCGAGAACCAATTCGTCTTTCGGCGCGAGACGGATTTGCCGCCTGCCCGCTGGGACTTTCATCCCGGACTTCTAGCCGCGGCGCAAGTGGCTTTGGGACTTGGAGCGCTATGTGCCTGGCGAAGAATGGCCAAAAAACCGCGTTGCTGACGTAAGCGCAACGGGAAAGAAGACGCCGCAGGGTCGGAAGCGCACTCCATGGCGGCAGCTGCATCAGCACTGCAATTGGCTTGTAAGTGTTTGCGAGGCAACCACTTAGGATGCACCCGCGCTCGGCAGCGATTATCATCGCGACAAATCGCTACGGCGTCGCCCGCGTTTCGCAACTAACCACAATAGCCAAGCCCATTGTGGAGAAATGCCATGCGACTGACCCTGCGAACGATGTTAGCCTATATGGACAACGTCCTGGAGCCGAACGAGTCGGAAGATCTGGGGAAGAAGATTCGCGAAAGCAAGTTCGCGAGCGACTTGGTGGACCAGATTCGCTCGGTGACAAACAAGGTGCGGATGGACGCCCCGAAGCTCGAAGGCAAGGGGATTGGCAACGATGCCAACACGGTGGCTGAGTATCTCGATAGTGCGTTGCCGCAGGACCGCGTCGGAGATTTCGAACGGGTCTGCCTGGAATCGAACAAGCACCTGGCCGAGGTGGCCGGTTGCCACCAGATTCTGACGCTCGTGCTCGGCAAGCCGGCGGATGTGCCCGAGGCGCTGCGCGACCGAGTGTATGGCCTGGGGCACGCGGTTGCCGAAGACGAAGTGAAGACAGCGGCCGCGAAGTCCAAGCCCAAGGCGATGCCGGTCGTTGTGCCCGGATCGAATGGCCATGCCACCAGTAAGGCGCTGCCTGGGGCCGAGGTGCCCGACTACTTGCGGGCGGGCCGGCCGGCGAGCGTGTGGCAGTTCCTCGGCGCTGTGGCCGCGGTGTTTTTGATCGCGGCGCTGGCACTAAGGCTGATGGGGCCATTCAACAGCGATCACCCAGTGCTGCGGTTGATCCAGGGTCGGCCGACGGTCGCGGACGCCAACACGTTAGCAGCCCTCCCTGGTCCCAACACGAAGGTGCAGGCCGGCACAGCATCGGCGGGCGAAGGGGATTCAACGAAACAGCCAGCGGCGAGTCCTACGCCTTCGCCCGCGACGACAGGTGACAGCGAGTCGCCCAAGGCGCCCGCGGCGCCGACACCGACCGAAACGGATCAGGCCAAAGAGGCAGATAAGCCCACAGAGGCGGATAAGGCCAAAGGGCCGATGCCCAAGCCGCCGGCGATACCGGCAGTTCCCGACACGGCCGCATCCGAGTCGCCGGAGCCCAAGCCGTTGCCCCCGGCGCCCGAAGCACCCAAGCCGCCCGAGCCGCAGCCTGCCCCGCCGGCGATGGATGTGGGCCGGTTCATTTCCGATGAACAGGTCCTGGCCCATCAGCCGAAGGGGGA
>JAKEHX010000544.1 GCA_022614795.1 Planctomycetaceae bacterium
GAGCCCGACCCGAAAAAAGCCGCCAAAGCCACCTTCCAGCCGCACTTGGAGGTCGTCTATCACCTGTCGAGCATCAGCCAGAAGCACTCGCTGGTGGTGAAGGTGATCCTGCCGCGATGGAAAGACGATCGTGCGGGCGAGCTGCCCGAGGTCCCCACGGTCAGCGGCATCTGGCCCGGCGCGAACTGGCACGAGCGCGAAGTCTATGACCTGTCCGGCGTCAACTTCGTGGGACATCCCGACCTCCGCCGCATCCTCTGCCCCGAAGACTGGGAAGGCTATCCGCTCCGCAAGGACTACGAAATGCCGCTGGAGTATCACGGAATCCGCGGCCGGTAACTCGAGCCAGGGGCCAGGAGCCAGGGGCCAGGAGCCAGGGACCAGTAGCCAGTAAACGCGAGACATTGAAATGGCTGTGAAGCACGCGAAAGAGCTTGCCGTGTATCGACGCGGTTATGATTTTGCGATGCGGATATTCCATGCTTCGAAACGGTTTCCGGCAGAAGAACGATTCGCACTGACCAGTCAAATTCGCCGGTCTTCCCGCTCGGTTTGTTTGAACCTGCGAGAAGCCTGGGCGAAACGCCGCTATCCGGCTCACTTTCTGAGCAAGCTGACCGATTGCGATGGTGAAGTAAACGAAACAGACTCATCACTCGACTTCGCCCGTGATTGCGGATATATCAGCCCCGAAGAACATCGCACCCTCGTTGACATTGGACATGAAGTCGGCAAGATGCTGGGCTCCATGATCCGCGACCCCGATCCATTTCTGTTGAACGATTCCTAACTGGCCCCTTGGCTCCTGGCTCCTGAACCCCTGGCTCCTGGCTCCTGACCCCTGGCTCCTATGTCCTCCGCCCTCGCCGACCCCCGCATCGTCGAATTCGACGTCCGCACCGACGAAATGCTCGTCAACATGGGGCCGCAGCACCCCAGCACCCACGGCGTGCTGCGCCTCGTGCTGCGCACCGACGGCGAGGTCGTCTCCGAAACGGTGCCGCATATCGGCTACCTGCACCGCTGTGCCGAGAAAATCGGCGAGAACCTTACGCCCCGGCAGTGGATTCCTTACACCGACCGCATGGACTACCTCGCCGGGATGAACATGAATCTCGGCTGGTCGCTCGTCGTCGAGAAGCTGCTGAACTATCAGCTCCCCGAAAAAGCCCGGCATCTGCGCGTGATCATCGCCGAAATGGGTCGCATCGCCAGCCACCTGGTCGGCATGGGAGCCTATGGCCTGGACCTGGGCACATTCAGCCCGTTCCTCTACGCCTTCCGCGAACGCGAGAAGATCCTCGACCTCTTCGAGGAAGCCTGCGGCGCCCGCCTGACCTATAGCTACCTCACGCCCGGCGGAGCCACGGCCGACCTCCCTCGCGGCTGGCTGCAAAAGTGCGCTGCGTTCCTTGACCAGTTCATGCCGGTCATCGACGAGTACCACGCCCTCCTGACGACCAACGCGATCTTCATCAAGCGCACCGCCAACATCGGCATCCTCTCGCCCCAGATGGCCCTCGATTACGGCTGCACCGGCCCGGTCCTCCGCGGCAGCGGCATCGACTACGACCTCCGCCGCGACGGCGAAGAACGCTACACCGAAATGTACGACGGCTACGCGTTCGAGGTCATCTGCCAACGCAACGGTCATTACCCCAAGGACCACGATTATCCTCCCGTGCCGCGCGAGGCGGTCCTCGGCGATTGCTGGCACCGGTTCTACGTCCGCATGCTCGAGGTCGTGCAGGCCGTCGATCTGGTCCGCCAAGGGATCGACCGCTACAGCACCGCCAAGGGCAACTGGGGCGAGCCGATCAAGCTCACCGCCAAGCTGCCCAAGGGCGAAGCCTATCTCGAAACCGAAGCCCCCCGCGGGCAGATGGGCTTCTACATCGTCAGCGACGGCAGCTCGATCCCCTGGCGGGCCCGCGCCCGCAGCTCCTGCTTCTGCAATCTCTCGGTCACCCATGAACTTTGTCGCGGCTGCCTGATCGCCGACGTCCCCGCCATCGTCGGCTCGCTCGACATCGTGATGGGGGAGATCGATCGCTAACTCGATTCGGCGAGCGGGAGCGCGCGACGAAAGGCGAGCGGGGGGCGTGAGCCCCCTGAGCCTCCCGCTCCCTCTGGGAGAGGGCCGGGGTGAGGGGCGCAGGCGGCCCGTGAGTCGTTGCAAACCTGCGCCTCCGGCTACGGGTTAAACGACAGTCCCGTCGGCTATGCCAGCGCGAATTGTCCGGGCGGCGGCGAGCGAAGTAAGATGAAGGGATTCGACCCTTGAGGGGACGGATTTGTAATCCGTCCAAATAGAGGGCGGTTACATCGACCGATGGACGGATTGAAAATCCGTCCTACTCTAATATGCGCTGGCCGCTGGCTCGCCAAATTCTCTTGCCCATGATCGGCATCTTGCTGCTGACCGTCGGGCTGGCCAGCGCGCTCAATGCCTGGGCGGCCACGCGGCGGGTCGAGCAGCAGATCGAGCGGCAGCTGGCTGATGTCGTCAGCACGCTGTCGTCGGCGAACTTTCCCCTGGAAGAGAACGTGCTCCGGCAAACACGCGGCCTGACCGGCGCCGAGTTTGCCGTGACCTCGCTCACGGGCCAGCCGGTCGCATCCAGCGATGCCAGTTTGATGGCATCGATCCAGCCAGACGACGCGAATTTTGCCGACCTGAAGAAGCTGCTGGTCACGACGGCCGACGGGCGGTCGTTCTTGCGGCGGGTGGTGACGCTCGACCGCCGCCCAGTAGGAGGGACGCGGCAGCTCTTGCACGTGTTTTATCCTCGGCAGGATTGGCGCGACGCCTATATCAGCGCCATCTGGCCGCCGCTGGCGACGGGGGCCGCGGCGATGCTGCTGGTGGCCGTCGCGGCCTATGCGATTGCCCGCCGCGTCACGCAGCCGATTCAGCAGTTGCAGGCGCAGGTCGCCCGGATTGCCGGCGGCGACTTTTCGCCCGTCACTGCGCCGCAGCGCAACGACGAAGTCCGCGACCTGGCGCTGGCCGTAAATCAAATGGCCGATAAGCTGGCCGACTATGAAGAAAAAACACGCCAGCAAGAACGCTTGAGCACGCTCGGCACGCTGGGGGGCGGCATCGCCCATCAGATTCGCAATGCGGCCACGGGCTGCCGCATCGCCCTCGACCTTCACGAGCGTGATCTGCACAGTGGGGCAGGCTTAGCTCGTAGGACGGAATTGCATTCCGTCCTGGACGGATTAGAAATCCGTCCTACTGAACTTGCCACTCCGCTGGACGTGGCAAGACGGCAGCTCGAACTGATCGAGTCGCATATCCAGCGGTTTTTGACGCTGGGCCGCGCGGCGCCTACGGCGCGGGAGGCGACCGAACTGGCCCGCGTCGTGCGGGCCGCCGTGTCGCTGGTCGAACCGACTGCCCAGCACCTCGGGGCGCCGATTGAAATCGAACCGGCCGCCCGTGCACTCGTGGTCTTGGCCGACCGGGAATCGCTCGAGCAGATGATGGTGAATTTGCTCCTGAATGCCGTCCAGGCAACCTCCCAGTCCGTTGCCCTGGTCGGCGGGCCGGGCCACGATAACAGCATGAGCGTCGTCGTTCGCCTCCAGCGCACCGCGCCAACGCGCGCACAAATCGAGATCGGCGATCCCGGTCCGGGACCCTCCCCGGCCATGCAGGACCGCCTCTTTGAGCCGTTTGCCACCGATAAGCCAGGCGGCACTGGGCTGGGGCTCGTCGTCGCGCGGCGGATCGCCGAAGACCACGGCGGCACGGTCCGCTGGACGCGGCGCGATGAGCGGACGTGGTTTATTGTCGAGCTGCCGCTGGCTACAAGTGGAGCGACCTAGTGCCCCGCCTTTTGGTAATCGACGACGAAGAGGCCATTTGCTGGGGCCTGGCGGAGCTGGGCAAGCGGCTGGGCTGGCAGGTGGCAACGGCGGCGACGGCCGAGCAGGGGCTCGAATTGGCGGGCAAAAGCCGCCCCGATCTGGTGCTGCTCGACGTCCGCCTGCCGGGAATGGACGGCCTGGCCGCGCTGCCGAAGCTGCGCGAGGCCGCGCCGACGGCTCAGGTCGCGGTAATGACGGCTCATGGCGATCTGGGCACCGCGGTCGAAGCGGTCCGGGCCGGGGCGCTCGACTACGTCGCCAAGCCGTTCGACCTGGCCCAGATCGAAAGAATCTTCGAGCGGGTCATTGCCCAGCCGACCGCCGCGCCCGCCGCGCCGCCGGTCCTGCAAGAGGACGGACTCGTCGGACGCACCGCGGCGATGCAGGAGGTCTTCAAGCGGATCGCCCTCGTCGCGCCGGCTGACGCGTGCGTGATGCTGGCGGGCGAAAGCGGCACCGGCAAGGAACTGGTCGCCCGGGCCATCCACCGCTACAGCCGGCGGAGCAGCGGCCCTTTCGTCGCGGTCAATATCGCCGCTCTCAGCCCGACGGTGGCCGAAAGCGAGCTGTTCGGCCACGTGCGCGGGGCGTTCACCGGCGCCGACCAGCCGCGGCAAGGGCTGCTCGTCGAGGCGAGCGGCGGGACGCTGTTTCTCGACGAAGTGGCCGAGATTCCGCTGCCGGTGCAAGTCAAGCTGCTGAGGGCCCTGGAGCACGGCGAGGTGCTGCCGGTCGGCTCGGGGCGGGCGGTGCGGACCAGCTTTCGCCTGATTGCCGCGACGCATCAGCACTTGCCGTCCAAGGTCCAAGCGGGGCAATTCCGCCACGACTTGTATTATCGCCTGGCGACTTTTCAGATCGACCTGCCGCCGCTTCGCGAGCGGGCCGAGGACATCCCGCTGTTGGTCGATCACTTCGTCCACCAGCTCGCGGCTCAGGCCAACGGACCACCGCGACTGGCCAAGGAAGCGCTGCTCGAAATCTGTTCGCGGCCGTGGCATGGCAACGTCCGTGAGCTGCGCAACGCCATCGAGCATGCGCTGATTCTGGCCCAGGGCGGCGTGATCCTGCCCGAGCACTTGCCGGCCGTGCTGCCGCCCCTTGTCGCGCCGCCTAAAGCCGCCGACGCATCGCCCGCTGTCCCGCTGCCGCCGTCGGACGAACAACTGCGCGAGCTGGTTCAGGCCTGGACCGCGGCCAGGCTCAAGGCAGGTTCTTCCACGGAGCTTTATAGCGAGCTGCTCTCGCTCCTTGAGCCGCCGTTTTTGGAGACGGCCATGAAAAAGTTCCACGGCCAGTGTGCGTCGGCCGCGCGAGTGCTGGGGATTCACCGCGTGACGCTGCGGAAGAAGCTCGACGATTACGGCATCGCGGGAGAGGATTGACGTAGGACAACCGTCTCGGTTGTCCTGATGGTTTAGAGCCGCCGATTGGACAAGCGGGACGCTTGTCCTACGTGGCGATCGAGTCGATCCGCACCCGCGTGTACATCTGCCGGTGGCCGGTGCGGCGGCGGTAGTTCTTGCGGCGGCGAATCTTCTGGATGTAAACCTTGTCGCCCATCTCCTGCCCCAGCACCTCGGCCGTAACGCTGGCCCCGGCGATCGTCGGCTGGCCGAGCTTGACGCTCCCGCCGTCGGATACGAGCAGCACGCGGTCGAAGGTGACCTTATCCCCCTCTTTCGCCTCGCGCAGGTCCACCTGAATCTCCTGGCCCTCTTCGACTTTGTATTGGCGTCCGTCGGCGGCAATGATCGCGTACATGGCAGCTTGTCCGAAGTTCAATTCTGTCAATGGCTTGCGTCGCCGCAAATGGCCCGCAGCGCGCTGGCTCAAGCCGGGGAAACCTTACATGCTACCGCGACCAGCATTGCTCGTCGAGGGGACCCAACGTAGGGGCGACGTAGGCCTCGCGCTCCGCGTGAGGGTTTGCATCACTCGGAGCGTGATGTCTACGGTGAAGTTGCTACGTATAAAAATAACGCACGATGTGGAAGAAAACCGGTGCGGCAAAGCAGATCGAGTCGATCCGGTCGAGTACGCCGGCATGGCCGCTCACCAGCGTGCCATAGTCCTTCACGCCCCGGTCGCGTTTGATCCCCGACATGGTCATGCTCCCGGCGAAGCCCATGATGGCGACCACGCCGGCGATGCAAGCCGCCTCCCAGAGTTTGAACGGCGTCGCCCAGCAGAGCAGCGTCCCCACGAGCATCGTGGAGAGGACGCCGCCGATGAACCCTTCCCACGTGCGGCTGGCGTTGATCTGCGGCGCGATGACCGTCTTGCCGAAGAGGTGCCCCCAGACGTATTGAAAAACGTCGTTGAGCTGCACGATCAGGATGAAATAGAACAGCAGGCCCGCCGAGCTGGCGAAACGCTGGGCAGAGGTAGGGGGTGGCGTCCCGCGAGCCGGCCCGACCGTCGGCGTATCCGGCACCGCGCGAACCACGGGCGCGGGTTGGGGCTCCTCTTCACCCGGGTCAGCGGCAGGCGGCGCCTCGGGCGCGGCCGGAACAGTCGCCTCGGGCGGGGCCGGCTCAGTCGCCTCGGGCGTTGTGGCGGCCGGCGGCGTGGCCGCTGGCGGCGTGGCGGCTGGAGCCGTGGCCGGCGCAGGCGCTCCAGCCGGCGCTGCGGCAGCCGGAGGGCCAATCGACGACGGCTTCAGGTTCAGATGCAACAGGGCCGGGGCGTGGCTCAAGGCATACACACAGATCAAAAGCCCCGCTTGAATCTTGGCCACGCGCTCGAGGAACCGCTTGGGATCGCCCGAAATTGCGATTCGTGCGGGAATCAAGAGCGACGCATATACGGGAATCAGCACGGTATAGAGGCCGTACCACCCCAAACCGATGAAAAGGTAATGGGCTGGCGTCAGAATGAAAAACGTCCAGAACAAAATCCGGTGGTCGCCGCGGCGGGTGGGTGTCATCGTGATGAATTCGCGCAGCGCCCAGAACGACACCAGCCCGAACAGCGTCACCGTCATGCTGTAGCCGACCAGAAACCCCGCGATCAACACCACGTACATCAGCCACCAGGCCCCCACGCGGTTGTTGAACGTGTGGACGACGGCCGGACTGGCGGTGCTCTCCGGCTGGCGGCGGATGAGGCGGCCAACGATGAACGCGACGATCAAGACGATCAGTACAGTCCCCAGCAGGATGTTGGTGCGCTCGTCGAGGTAGCGCGGGCCCATCTGTCCCAGAACCAGCGCGGCGGAAATCGGCGGCCCATCCATCGCGTCACACATCCTTCAGCCGCAGCACCGCCTGGCGGGCCCGTTTGAGAAAGTCGTTCTTGTTCTCGCCCGGATCGAGCCAGATCGGCGGCCCGACGGTGATGCAGCTCAAAAGCGGCACCGGCAGGAATTCGCCGCGCGGCAAGACACGGTTGAGATTATCAATATAAACCGGCATCAGCTCCAGGTCGGGCCGCTTCTTGCCCAGGTAATACAGCCCCGACTTGAATTCCAGCATCTCCTCTTCCGTGTTCCGCCGCCCTTCGGGAAAGACGATCAGCGAGTGGGTCGAGCCGATCTCGTGGAGCATGGCGTCGATCGGGCTTTGATGGACCTTGATTTCCTCGCGGTCGATCAGGATCGCTCCGAACGAGCGGGCCATGTACCGCCGGATGGCGCCCTTCGACCAATAGTCCTTGGCAGCCACCGGCCGCGTCAGGTCGCGCAGCGGCCCCGGCAGCGACGCCCACAGCACCAGAGCGTCGAGGTGGCTGGTGTGGTTTGCGAAATAGACCCGCTGGCAGGTGTCCGGCTGGCATTCGTGCCAGCGCACGCTCGCCCCGCTGAACAGTTTCGCAAAAAAGGCCAAAGCCGGGGCGGTCAGATTCATAACGAGGGCCGGCCTGAGAGGCGTCCGGCAAGGATCGATCCCAGGCCGCAGCAATCCTATTCAGCACAATGAAAATGGTAAGCCGCCCGCTCGCTCAAGAGTAGCCCGCAGCGGACCTGAGGTGGGCCAGCGGGGCTTGGCCGGTTGCACCGGTCCTGAGGGTCAGCCGGACAGTCGCGGCCTTTCCGGCGTGACATCCGGAAAATCTTTTGCTCGGGTGGGATTGGCCGTCCCTTTCATACGACAGACTTCGATGGGAAGCGGGAACTTCCGTCGCCGACGCTGCCAGCGTCGGAACGTCCGAGGAGCATCCGGGCAGGGCAGCCTCGGTGCAGTCTCCAGGCAATCGCAGGGCGATCGCTGTGTGCACGCGCATCGAACTCTTGGGGGTCACCGTTGACCCGCTTAGCCAGGAGCAAGCCGTCGGGCAGATCCACGCTTGGATCGCGTCCGGCGAAACGCGCTGCCGCTATGTCGTCATGCCCAGCGCTCATCACTTCGTGCTCTTGCGGCAGCACGCCCACTTGCAGGCCGCCTATGCTCAGGCTGGGCTAGTGCTGCCGGCCAGCGCGCCGGTGGTTTGGGCCGCAGACTTGCTCAACAAGCCGCTCGCGGGACGAGTTGCCGGAAAGGACCTCGTGCCGGCGCTATTCGCGGCCGCGGATGAAGAGAATCCGATCAAGGTCTTCCTCCTCGGCGCGGGACCGGGAGTCGCCGAGCGGGCCGCGGTTGGCATCCACCGCCGCTGGCCAGGCGTGAAGGTGGTGGGGACCTACAGTCCGCCGCTGGGATTCGAGAACGACCACGCCGAGAACTTGCGGATTCTCGCCCGTATTGCTGATGCCAGGCCCGACCTCTTGGTGGTCGGCTTGGGCGCCCCCAAGCAAGAGCTGTGGGTGCATCAACATCGCTCGCAGATCCGGGCGAAAGTCGCACTCTGTGCCGGCAGGGCCATCGATCAATTGGCCGGGGGCAATTCCAACTTGCCCGCCTGGATGCGCGAACTGGGCCTGGAATGGCTCCACCGCATCGTCAGCGAGCCGCGGCGGCTGGTCGCCCGTTATGCGCGTGACATTTGGGTTTTCCCTCAGATCGTGGCGCGCGAATGGTGGCGCCAAGCGCGCGAGCCGTCGCGCGTGCGGTCGTAGATGGTCCACTGGACCTCACCACTCACCCACTCACCACTCACTCCGCCTACGGCAATATCGTGTCGCTGCCCAGGCCGAAGTCGGCGATGTCCGCCAGGTCCGCGCTGAAGGTGTCGTCTCCCGTGCCGCCGCTCACCTGGTCCGTGCCGTCCTTGTCGTTGGTGAACGCGCCGGAGAGCGAGCCGGGAACGAGCGTGGCCCAGTCGGCCAGCAGGGCCGCCATCGCCACGTCGTTGGCGTCGCCGATCGTCTGGCTGTTATCGCTCACGCCGGTATAGGTCACCCGGCCGTCGAACAAGAGGTCGTTGCCGTCGCCGCCGTTCAGCCCGTCGTTGCCGCCGCCGCCGATCAGGACATCCAGCCCTGCGTCGCCGTTGAGCGTGTCGTGCCCTTCGCCGCCGCTCAACAGGTCGTTGCCGCCGGCGCCGTGGAGCGTGTCGTTCCCGTCGCCGCCGTAGCCGCGGTCGTCGCCCGCGCCCAGCGCGAGGCTGTCGTTCCCAGCGCCGCCGTAAGCCCAGTCGTTGCCGCCGCCAAGGGTCAGTGAGTCGATCCCCGGGCCGCCATACATCGCATCATGGCCGTCGAGCGAGCTGAGGATGTCGCCGTACGCACTCTCGAGCAGCGGATGAAACAGCGAGCCGGGCAGGTCCGAAGCCAGCAGCTGCCGGTTGGCCTCGGTGTCGGGCAGGCCGACCTCGACCGGGTCGCGGTCCCCCCAAACCGTGTTGTTGCCGCCGCTGGCGTTGAGGCGGTCGCGCCCCTGCCCGCCAACCAGCTTGTCGTTGGCCAGAAAGCCGGCCAGGTAGTCGTCCCCTTCTTCGCCGTAGAACTCGGCGGGGTGGTTGAAGTTCCCCAGCTGGAGATAGTCGTTCCCGCCGCGGCCGTAAACAACCGCCCGGCGGCTGACCGTGAAGTAGCCCTGGAAGGCGTTGACGCGGACCCGCGGGACATTCGGGTTGGCGGTGGCCAGGAAGCTGACCGAATCGACGTTGTCCGAGCCGCGGATGTAGAGATCACCCATCTCGACGTCGGTCAGGATGCCCTCATCAACGAGGTTGATGCTTTCGATCTCGACGAAGTTGACCGGCCGGTGCGAGGGGGGCGCGGCGATCGACTGGGCCGTGCCCGGCTGGCTGGGCAAGCCGCCGAGCGTGGCCACGATCACCGGCGGCAGCATGGCCGAGACATCGAGGTTCAGCTCATCGCCGATCTGGTTGCCGACGGGCGGGAAGGCCGCGGTGGGCCGGCCGCCGTCGATATTGATCAGCGTGCTGATGCTGGGACGAATCAGCGGGACGCCCAAGCCCACCGGAGTCCCCGGGGGCGAGAGTGAGAGCGACGTGCCGAAGATGTCGTTCCCGTCGCCGGGGTTGGGGTTGCCCGGGGCATCGCCAAAGAGGTTGATGGTCTGAATGCCGGTGGGGTTGACGACCTGCTCGTCGGTCGTGCTGAGGAAGAACTGATCTGCCCCAAGCCAGCCGCTGATGTTGACGGTATCGAGGTCGCTCACAGGAGCGAAGGCGGCGGTGAGCGTGTCGGAGGCCGCCGTGGCGGTGACATTCAAGATGTCGATATTGCTATAGAGAATGTCGGGCCCGCCGAGAAAGCCCGTGTTCCCGTTGATCGAGTTCTGGTTGATGAGCACCGTGTCGCTGGTAAGGTCTCCCGAATCGACGACGGTCAGCGTGTCGTTGCCCGTATCGCCGTTGACGGTGACCTGATTGAAAATGAAATCGACGGTATTGGCCGCATTGAAGAGCTGCACCAGGTCGTCGCCGGCGTCGGCATCGACCGCGACGGGGGTCGCGGCCAGCGTGCTCCGGACGCGGAGGATGTCGCTGGCCGTGTCGCCGCCGGGCAGGAGCAGCTGGTCGAAGGTGTTGCCCCCCTGGAGCTGCACGAAGGTGAGCAAGCTGGCCGTATCGAGGCCGATCATATCGACCAGCTCGCTGCCATTGCCGCCGACCACCAACAATTGGTCGTAGTCGCGGAAGCGGGTGGTCTCGAAGCCGCCGTCGCCGGCGACCTGCGACCAGCCGTCGGCGGGAGCCGGATCGTCGCTGAGGATCAGGTTAGTCGTGGCCGGCGTGCTGGTGGCATCGACCAGCAGAGTGCTTCCGGCGCCGGCGCCGTTGAGGTTGAGCGGGGCCAGATTGGCAAACGACATCAAAAAGTCGGGGCCGCCTGCCCCGGCTGTGCCCAGGTTGCCGCTGTTGGGGCCGTCCAGGGTGTCGCTAGCGTAGGCCGTATCGTGCGTGGAAATGAGGTTGAGATCGATGCTATCGACGCCCGTGCGGCCATTGAAGTGGATCGTCACGTCGCTGGCGTCCCAGGGCGCGCCGAGCGGGAACAGCGTCTCCAGCAGCAGGTCCGCCGAGGGGTTCAGATGCGAGGGGTTGGCCGTGCCGCCGCCGATCGTCGTGTTATCGACGGCGGGCGTCTGGCCGGCGAATTTCGGCAGGCCGCCGGCCGTTTCATCGACCCGCAGCGTGTCGTTGTCGCTCGAGCCGATGACGGTCAGCGAGTTGATTCCGGCATCCGCGCCGGCGAAGACCGGCGTGGCATTGACATCGACCAGCAGGTTCGTGCCAGTCCCGTCGAGCCGGACGAAGATCGTATCGGCCGCGGCGTTCTGGAAGCCCAGGAACTGCGTATCGATGATCAGGTTGACGGCTCCGCCGCCGTTATTGACCGTTTCGATGCTGTTATAGGTGACGCTGGCCGCCGCGGCGAACGAATAGACGCCGCTATTGGGACCCGGGCCGACCAGCAGCGTTGGGATGCCCAGGCCGGTGATGTCCAGGTTCAAAACGTCCCCCGGGGCGACGGTGGGGTCAAAACCGAAGATCGAAATGGGCGTGTCCTGGTCGCCGCCCGGCCCGTCGCCGTCGGGAGCGACGTTGAACGTGTCGCTGTCGGTGCTGGTATTGAAGGCATTGAACACCGCGCTGGCCGCGTCGATGTCGGCCGCGGCTGGCAGGTTGAGCGTGCCGCCCGAGCCGGCGTCGGCGTTGCCGCTGTCGATGTTGATCGTCAGCGTGGTCAGCGCCGCCAGAAGCGTGCCGGCGCCGCCGATCGTGGCGTTGTCGCCGGCATTGAGCGTGACGCTTGCACCCGTGCTCTGCACGGTGACGCCGGCATTGACGGTGAGGTTATCGACGGCCACCGCGGCCGAATCGGTCGCGGTCAGCGTGATGGCGCCGACCGACACGATGTTGGCCGCCACGGTGAGCGGGCTGGCGTTGGAGACGACGACGCTGCCGCCGAGGTTTCGGACAGCAAAGCCGGCGGCAACCGGAGGGATGTTGGCGAGTGTGAGCAGGCCGCTGACGCTATTGTCAACTTGAATGTTGCCACTGATGGAGTTGTCGGCCGAGAGGATGCTGACCGCAGTTTCCAGGGCGTCGCCGCTGCCGATGCCGCGGAGGGCGGTGAGGGCCAGGTTGGTAGCCACCACGTTATTCACGGCGGCGTTGGCGTCGGTGAGGGCGCCATCGAGGCCATCGGTGGGCGCAGCCCGAAGCAGGACATTGCCTGCGCCGGCATGGATCAGGCCGACAGGAAAGTTGTCGTCCAGATCGCGGAGGAAAATGTGGTCGGCCGCGCCGCCGGCCGTAGATGCATCGACCCGCCCGTTGGGGTTTGTCGTCGAAGCATTGATCTCAAAGGGCAAGGCGGCCGTGCCGATGGTGCCCGCGCCCGTCACCTGCAGCACGATGATGTGCGCCCCGATGTCGCGCGTGTTGGCCGGCGCATTGCTGCTCAGCAGGCTGCCCCCCGCCACTACGAGGTTGTATTCGTTGCCGGCATTGGCATTGATGGTCGAGTTGCTCATCGTCACGCCGCCGGCCGTGTCGACGATGAACGCATCGTTGGCGCCAGCGCCGACGACGCTGGCGTGCAGCGTCACCGCGTTCAGCTCCAGGCGATTGGCCACGCTGCCGTAGTTGTTGTTGCCGGCCGTGATGTCGAGGGTGACCGTGCCGCCGACGATGTCGGGCGCACCCGGATCGGCTGCGCCGCTGACCACGTCGCCGTCGGCCACGAGCATGGCCACGCTCGACGCTCCGGCATTGACGTTCTCGACGGTCACGTTGCCGGCCGCCGCTATGGTGAGCGTGATCGGGCCGTTGGCTGTGGTGACGCTGGTCAGCGTGACGGCATTGGCCTCGGTGATGTTGATCGCCCCGGCTGCTGTGACGGCGGCCGAGAGGTTGTTCACGTTGGTCCCCACCGTGATGCC
>JAKEHX010000545.1 GCA_022614795.1 Planctomycetaceae bacterium
GCACGCCGCCGGAGGGGCAGTATCCGATTCCGGCCGACACTGTGACGATGATGAAGGTTTTCCGCGACCTGGGCTACGCGACCGGCGGCTTCGGCAAATGGGGCCTGGGCGGGCCAGGGAGCACCGGCCAGCCGATGAAGCAGGGATTCACGCGGTGGTTCGGCTACTATTGCCAGGGCGTGGCCCACAATCACTACCCGACGTACCTGTGGGACGACGACCGGCGGTTTCCGCTGGATAATCCAGAGTTCGCCTCGAATCAGAAGCTGCCGGAGGGGGCCGATCCGAACGACCCGGCCAGCTACAAGGGCTATGTCGGCAAGACGTACGCGATGGACGCCATCACCGAGCAGGCGGTGAAATTCGTCCGCGACAATAAGGACCGGCCATTCTTGCTGTATTATCCCACGATCATCCCGCACCTGGCCCTGCAAGTGCCGGAGGATTCGCTGGCCGAATACAAGGATGCCTTTCCGGAGGAGCCGTACGTTGGCGGCCGGGGCTACCTGCCGCATCGGACGCCGCGAGCTGCTTATGCGGCCATGATCACGCGGATGGACGCTCACGTGGGTCAGATCGTCGCCGAGGTGAAGCGGTGCGGCCTCTACGACAACACGATCTTCGTCTTCACGTCGGACAACGGGCCGCTCTACGACAGATATGCAGGAACTGATGAAGAATTCTTCAATTCCGCCGGCGGCCTGCGCGGGCGGAAGGGCTCGCTCTATGAGGGCGGCTTCCGCGAGCCGACGGTGATCGCCTGGAAGGGGCACATTGCCGCCGGTTCGACGAGCGACCGCGTCACCGGATTCGAAGACTGGATTCCGACGCTCCTCGAGCTGGCGGGCGCCAAAGAAAAGACACCGCAGGGCCTCGACGGCATCAGCTTTGTGCCGACGCTGGCTGGCAAATCGCAGCCCCAGCGGCCGTTTCTCTATCGGGAGTTTCCGGCTTACGGCGGGCAGCAGATGGTGCGTGTGGGCGATTGGAAGGGGGTCCGCCAGAACCTGATTCCGCAGGGAGGCAAGAAGAAGGCGAAGGCGGGAGCGGGCGCCAAACCGAACCTGCACGTTGAGCTTTACAACCTTAAGGCCGATCCGAAAGAGTCACAGGACGTGTCGGCCGAGCATCCCGACATCGTGGCCCAGATCGAAAAGCTGATGCGCGACGAGCACGTCGATAGCGCGGAGTTTCCGCTGCCGGCGCTCGATGCCCTTTCGACAACGAACTGACACTGGAGTCCACCATGCCCGCCGACGCCCCAAACCTCGCCCGCCGTTCGTTTCTGGCTTCGGGTGCTCTGGCCGTCTCGGCCGCCGCGGCCGGTCCCCGGGCCGCGGGTCAAGAGGCGAACCAGCCCTTGCCTATGCCCATCGTTTCGCCGCCAGCCGGCAAACGCATCCTCCTCTCGTGCAAGCTCGGCATGATCGCCAAGAAGGAAGGCGACAAAGAACTTTCGCTGGTCGAGCGGCTGCAACTGGCCAGTGCGGCAGGTTTTGACGGGGTCGATTTCGACGAGGCCGGCTCATTCACGCCCGAGCAGGCTCGCGCTGCCGTCCAGCAGTCGGGCGTGTTCGTCCATAACGCCATCAACCACGCCCACTGGCAGCAGCGGCTCACGAGCAGCAAAGAGGAAGAGCGGGCCAAAGGAGTGGCGAACATCGAGCACTGCCTGCGGGTGGCCCATGCGGCCGGCGGCAGCGGCGTCTTGATCGTCGTGGGTCGCGGCGACGACGGCCCGGAGGACGAGATCAACGAGCGGGCCCGCCGCGAGATCAAAAGGCTCATTCCGCTGGCGGCGTCGCTCGGCCAGCCGATCCTGTTCGAGAACGTCTGGAACAAGTTGCATTACGACCACGACGCCCCGCCCGAGCAGACGCCGCAGCGGTTTATCGATTTCGTCGACAGCTTGAGCAGCCCCTGGATCGGCATGTATTACGACATCGGCAACCACTGGAAATACGGCCAGCCGCGCGACTGGCTGCGGGCCTTCGGCCGCCGGGCGGTCAAGCTCGACGTCAAGGGCTTCAGCCGGGCCAAGAACAAGTTCGTCGATATCACGTCGCCGGACGACGACCTGCCGTGGAAGGAGGTGCAAGCTGGGCTCGACGAGATCGGCTTTACGGGTTGGACGACGGCCGAAGTCGGCGGCGGCGGCCTGGAGCGGCTGACGACGGTCCGCCAGCAGATGCAAAAGGCGTTCGGGTTAGCGTAACTGACCGAACTTAGAAGAACACGTTCGCGTTTAGCCATTCCCAGGCTTCGCGCAAGGCGCCTGTTCTGATGAGGCCCATTGCAATTGGGAAAACAAACGGCGCGACGATCGCAAACGCCATCACGTTTTCACGATGTGCGGGCCAGATTCTGCTCTTGCGAGTGCTGAATAGCCCGGCCAGTAGTAAGATCATGATCGACTCGCGAATACGATCGGGGTCGCATCTGACGGTCGCTTGAGTATTGGTAAACCGTCCTTAGCGCTTTGGTCAAGGCTCTGCTGCCAAAGAGGCACAGACCAGCTCCTTGCCGCTGCGGGCAAAGATGTGGCGGTTGGCATAGGCCGGAGCAGGCCAGGCCACCTTCCTCCCCGCGAACGGAAATGTCGGCTCCAGCACGGTAGCGCGGCTGGTCTCTTTGAATCCCTGGGCGGTAAGCTGGGCGCGAATCAGCTCTCCCTTGTCTGTGTAGAGCAAGACCGAATCGCCGCAGGAGGTCAAATGGATGCTCGCCCCGCTCTTCAGGTCGGTCACCTTGGTCGATTCCCAGATTTGCTTTCCGGAATTTGCATCCAAGCAGATCAGTTCGCCGGTCGATTTGGCAGAAAAAAGACAGTCGTCGCGCAGGAGCGCGGTCGAGGTATGGCTGAAGATTCGCCGGGCCGGCGCTTTCGATTCCGGCCACAACACCTTGGCGGCGGGCTTGTCCGAGTCGAGTTGGAACATCAATCCGCCGATCAAGAGCCGGTTCTTCTGAAATACCGGCGTAGACACCGCATAATCCGCGCTGGTGAGCAGGCGTTGACGCCACCAGGTCTCGCCGGACGCCGGGTCCAGCGAGGTCACCGACTCCATCGTCCAGACAATCAGTTGCTTCTTGCCGCCCGCGGAAATCACGATCGGCGAGCTGAAGGTCAGCGATTCATCGAGTGCCTTCCAGACCTCTTTGCCAGTGTCCTTGTCGAGCGCGATGACGCAGGCGTCGGGTTTTCCGCCGATAAACAGAATAAGCAGATTGCCTTCGATTAGCGGCGACGGCGCACCCGGCGCAAACGCGATCTTGTAGTCCTTCTCCAAGTTCCGCTGCCAGAGCACCTCTCCCTTTTGGACATCGAGGCATAACAAGTGGCCGAGTCTTCCCAGCGCATAGACCTTTCCGCTGTGAACGATCGGTGTGGCGACGGGGCCAATCTCCTGCGTCGGGTCGAAGGCCCAATCCTCGTAGGCAACGTCGTAGCGATGGGTCCAAAGCGCCTGGCCGGTCTTTTCGTCATAGCAGTGAACACACTCTTTGGCCTTGGGCTTTACGACCTCGGAATCGGCCAGAATTACGCGGCCTTGGGCTACGACCGGACTCGAAAACCCCCAACCGACCGGGACGCTCCAACGGACCTTCAAACCGCCCGTGGGGAACGACTCGAGCAGGCCCGTTTCGCCGCAGACGCCGTCGCGATTGGGCCCGCGCCACTGGGGCCAGTCCTCGGCCCGCAGCGCAGCTAGCGGCAGCAGCAGAACAAGGGGCGCGGCCCAGGGAGTCTTCGCGATGCAGAACAAGAGTTCCCTCCTTCAGCACCTGGCTGCCGCCTTATGGTGCAGCCTTGACATCAATCGGTATCGAGCATCCGCAGGTTCGGCGCGATGCGGGCAAGTTGCTCGGCCATGAAACGCTTGACCGCCGAGGTCGTGCGCAGGGTCAGCGCCTTGCGCAGGATTTGCCGCGAGTCTTCCATCGTCAGGTGAGCCGCCAGGTCCTTCATCGTCGGGATGAACGCGGGGCTCATGCTGAAGCTCCGCAGGCCCATCGCAAACAGCAGCACGAACGCCCGCGGCTGGCCCGCCATCTCGCCGCACAAAGTGAGCGGCTTGTTCCCCTTGTGGCAGGCCTTGATGACCGACGACAACACGCGGAGAACCGGCGGCGCCAGCGGCTGGCAAAGGTGGCTGACCTTGGGGTTGTCGCGGTCGGCCGCCATCAAGTACTGCACCAGGTCGTTCGAGCCGATCGACACGAAATCGACGTGCGGCAGCATGTCCTTGATCGAGATGGCCGCAGCCGGCACCTCGAGCATCATGCCCAGCGGAATCTCGCCGCAGGGCTTGCCTTCCTCGCGCAGGTGTCCGAGCGAGCGGCGGACCATCGCCTTGACCTTGCGCACTTCTTCAAGAGTCGTGATCATCGGGAACATGATCCGCACGCGGCCGCCGTTTTGCTCTGCATGGGCGGCGGCGCGAAGGATCGCCCGCAGTTGCGTGGCGAAGAAGTCGGGATGTTCGAACGAGAGGCGGATGCTCCTCCAGCCCATGAACGGGTTGGCTTCCTGGTGCGTGTGGCCGAGATAGGGAACCGTCTTGTCGCCGCCGATGTCGAGCGTGCGAATGGTGACGCTCCGATTGGGGCTGGCGTCGATCACATCGCGGTAGGCGGCAAACTGTTCTTCCTCGTCCGGCACGTCGGGATGCGTGAGATAGACGTACTCCGTGCGGAACAGGCCCACGCCCGTCGCACCCATGGCCACCGCGGCTTTCGAGTCGAGGGCGCTGTTGACGTTGGCCAGCAGCTCCAGATCGACGCCATCTGCCGTCTTTGCCGGCTTGTCGCGGTTGGCGGCGAGCTGGTCCTTGAGGACGACAAATTCGCGCTCCAGCTTGAGGAAGGCGCTGCGCTGCTCGGCGTCGGGATTGATCAGGACGTGGCCGTCGCGGCCGTCGACGACGAGCGTGTCGCCCGTCTTCACCTGCCGCAGGATGCCGCGAATGCCGGAGATCGCCGGAATGCCCCGGCTGCGGGCGATGATCGCGGCGTGGCTGGTCTGGCTGCCGGCCTGGGTGACGATGCCACGGACTTCGACGTCACCCAGGGCCACGACCTGCGACGGCAGCAGCTCGTCGGCCACGATGATCACCGGGCCCTTGAGCACGCCCCCATCCGACGTTGGCTTCTGGGCCAAATGGGCCGTCAGCCGCATGATTACATCGCGGAGGTCGTTGAGCCGCTCTTTGAGGTATTCGTCGTTCGTTTTGGCGAACAGGATGGTGTATTCCTCGAGCAGGCGGGCCAGAGCGGCCTGGGCATTGAGCCTGTCGTTGACGATCCAGCCGCGGACCTTGTTGGTGAAGGCGGCGTCGCGGAGGATCGATTCGTGGACGCCGAAGATGGCCGCTTCGTCATGCCCAACCTGTTGCGCCACTTTGGCTTGCAGTGCGCGCAGCTCGGCTGCCGCCCGGTCGCGGGCCGTTTCGTAGCTGGCCAACTCGGCGGTGACCTGGTGATCTTCAAGCCGCTGCGTTTCCGGGTTGACGAAGATTTCCAGGGTCTTGCCGACGCGGAAAGTGTCCTGGGTGTACAGGCAAACTTTACCGCCCTGATCCACAACTTGAGGATGGACGGAGAGCACCATGTTCTCGCGCAGCA
>JAKEHX010000546.1 GCA_022614795.1 Planctomycetaceae bacterium
ATCCCAATCCAGTTCTGGCAGAAATCGGCATAGACGCCGAGCATCCGCATCGTCTCTTCCTGGGCTTCCTCGGCCGTGGCGTGGGCGGTGTGCCCCTCTTGCCACAGGAACTCGGTCGTCCTCAAAAAGAGCCGCGTTCGCATCTCCCAGCGGACGACGTTGGCCCATTGGTTGATGAGGATCGGCAGGTCGCGATACGACTCGACCCAGCGGGCGTAGGTCGCGCCGATTATCGTCTCGCTTGTCGGGCGGACGATCAGCGGCTCTTCGAGCTGCGAGGCCGGATCGGGGGCCAGCTTGCCATCGGGCCCGGGCCGCAACCGATGGTGCGTAACCACGGCGCACTCCTTGGCGAACCCCTCGACGTGGTCGGCCTCCTTCTGCAAAAAGCTGAGCGGGATGAACAGCGGGAAATACGCGTTCTCGTGCCCTGTTGCCTTGAACATGCCGTCCAGCACCCGCTGCATGTTCTCCCAGATGCTATAGCCCCACGGCTTGATGACCATGCAGCCGCGGACGTCGGAATTCTCGGCCAGATCGGCGGCCTTGATGACTTGCTGGAACCATTCGGGATAGTCGTCGGCCCGGGTGGGGGTAATTGCCGTCTTGGCCATGCTGGAGGGACCAGGGTTTAGGGTTCGGGGTTCAGGGATCAGCGTTCAGGCGGGAGTCGCTATGTACTATGTACTGAGTACTGAGTACTGAGTACAGACGTCAAAATCGCTGACAGCGGCTGAACATCAACCGCCGGCCCCCAAGTCACGGCAAAGCTCCCGCGGCGAATCCGTTCGTTCAAGGCCAGAATTTCCGCCCGCACGTCGTCCTCGCGGTGCATGTGCTCGACTCGCGCCAGCGTCTGCTGAACATCCAGCCGCAAGAGCAGGGCGGGCGGAAGCGACTGAAGCTGCTCGCGGCGCATCTTCTGCTTGACCCACCACAGCTCGTCGTGCGGCTCGTCGATCCCCGGAATCGGCTGTCCCAGGCCGGGCAGCTCGTCGAACTCCCCCGCAGCCTGCGCGGCGCGGATCCGCCCTTCGGCCAAAAGATGCCAGGCGAGGGGTTTTCTATCCATGTCCTTAGCCGGGACCAAACCCGGTTGCCGTGTTCTCAAAATCGACGCCAACTCGCGGTTCACCGGTGCCAGATTTGGTCCCGGCTATTGGAGCTAGCGGCGTTTGCCTTTCTTTTTTGATCGGCCACCCTTCGGCCTCTCGGGCTTGTCCCTTCGATCGCGCCCGCGCTTCGGCGGCAAGCGATGACTCTTCGTCTCGCCTCCCGCATGGCCGACCTTCCGCACGATCCGGAAGTCCAGCTCGCGCCGATCGACATCGACGTGGGCCACCTCGACGCGAATCACATCTCCCAGCCGGAATCGGTTGCCGCGCCGATGGCCGGCGAGGCTGTGCGTGACTCGATCGTAGCGATAGAAGTCGTCCCCCAGCGAATCGACGTGAATCAGCCCCTCCGCGGGCAGCTCGACCCCCTGGGCGAATAGTCCAAAATCCTCGACGCCGGTGATCACCGCATCCATCTGGCTGCCGATTTTCTTGGCCAGGAACATGAGCAGCTTGACCTTCACCAGCTCACGCTCGGCCTGTTCGGCCCGCTGCTCGCGCTCGCTGCAATGCTCGCCCAGGAGGACCGCCCGATCGAAATCGTCCGATCCGCCTCTGGCGGACTTGCCACGGGCCAGCGTCTCGATCATCCGGTGGATCGTCAGGTCCGGATAGCGGCGGATCGGCGACGTGAAGTGGCAATAGTGCTCCTTGTTGAGCGCGTAATGCCCGACCTGTTCGGGCCCATAGACGGCCTTCTGCATCGACCGCAGGATCGCGTAGTTGACTGCGTGCTCCTCGGGCTGCCCGGCCACTTGGGCGATGACCCGTTTGGTTTCGAATCGGCTTTCGAGGCTTTCGCACTCAATACCAAGCTCGCGGATGAACATCGTCAGGGCGTGCAGCTTCCGTGGGTCGGGCGGCTCGTGGATTCGCCGCAGGAAATTGAGCCCCGCCTCGCCGAGCATTCGGGCGACCGCCTCGTTGGCCGCCAGCATGAACTCCTCGATGATCTGGTGGCTGACGGTATTCGTCACCAAATGCGCGCCGACGACTTCGCCCCGCTTGTCGAGGTCGATCTTCACCTCCGGCAGCGTCAGCTCGATCGATCCGCCATCCAGCCGCCGCTTGCGGAAAATCATCGCCAGCTCGTGCATTCTGCTCAAGAGCGACCAGACCTGCGGCGTGAGCTTCTCGCGCCACGCCTTTGCGTCGGCCAGATAGTCATCGACCTCCTCATACGTGAATCGCCGGCAGCTCTTGATCGCCGCCCGCTTTACCTCGCAGCCGACATATGCCCCGTCGGCCGTGAATTCCATCAGGGCCGACAGCGTATAACGGACCTTGTCCGGTTGCAGGCTCGCCAGGTTGTTGCTGATGACCTCGGGGAGCATTGGGATGACGCGGTCAGGCAGATAAACGCTGGTCCCTCGCTCGCGGGCTTCGCGGTCGAGTGGCGAGCGGGGCCGCACGAAATGAGCCACGTCGGCGATGTGGACCCCCAGCTTCCAGTGGCCGTTTTCCGTTCGCATGAGCGACACGGCATCGTCAAAATCACGGGCATCGACCGGGTCGATCGTGATGATCGTCTCGCCCGTCAAATCGAGCCGCCTATTGGACGACTCGCCGAGCGATTCGTCGAAGGCCTCCGCCTGCTCGCGGGCATCGTCGAGCACGTCCTCGGGAAATTCCTCGGGCAGGCCGAACTCGCGGATGATCGACAGGGTATCGACGCCGGGCGCACCCTTGGCCCCAAGCACCTCGGTAATCACCGCATCTCCGGGGTGCGTGTGCGTCGGAAAGCGGACCATCTCGATGACGACTTTGTCCCCCTCGGCAGCCCCCTTCGCGCCGGGATCGCCCACGGGAATTGGCTGGGCGAAGACCTTGCCATCGACGTCGACGTAGCTCGTCCCCTGACGCTCCTTATAGACGCCAACGAACTGGTGCGTGTCGCGCTCGACGATCTCGACAATTTCGCCGGCCTGTCGCAACTCGCCCTTGCGTCCGCGGGCGTGATGCTTCGCAAGGCGGACGCGGACCAGGTCGCGGTCGGCGGCATCCATCGTCGAACGGGCCGGGATATAGACGTCCGTGGTCTTGTCGCCCCGTTTGGCCCCTTGCGGGCGGACGAAGCCAAATCCGGACGCCGTGCGGCGAAACGTGCCGCTGACGATGTTCTTGCCGTGGGCGGAGGGAGTCGGGAATCGGGAGTCGGGAGTCGGCCGCCCTCCGCTCCGAGAGCCTGTCTCCTGTCTCCTGGCTTCTGGCTCCTGGCCCCTGACTCCCGGCCCCTGACTCCTCGGCGGCCGCACCAAATGCCCCGACCCATAACTCAGCTTCCCGCGCTTCACCAGGCGGCGAATCGCCAGCTTGAGAGCCTTGTGCTGCTCGCCGGGCAGCTTGAGCTGCTTGGCCATCACCCGCGGCTTGACGGGCTGGTACTTCGGGGCCAGCACGTGGGCCAGCACAATCGGCTCCAGCTTCCTGGCCGCGCCGGATGCCTTTTCGGCGACTTCTTCATCGCCCAGATCTTCTGCTGGCGACTCAACTTCACTCGCGTCGTCTGCCGCGAACTCATTGCTTGTAACCTGATTCTCGTACTCTTCGGTTTCTTCTGGATCAAAACTCATGAAACTCAATCTATCCGCTAAGGATGTCCTCCTGAAAGTGTGGCAAGGCTTCCCCTGCCTGGATGGGATGCCCGCTGAACCAATTCAGGGGCAATAGCGCGGCTGATGCAGCGAGAAAATGGGGCAGAGGCCCCAGAAACCAGCATCAGCTGGTCCGCTCGCAAGAAGTCTAGCACGCGAAATGCAATCTGTTTGCTGTTATGACGGCAGCCGCGGAGATTTGGTTCGCGCCGCCCCGCTAATATTCCGCGGTTCCCCGGCCTACCAGCTATGGATTCGCGGGTCCTCCTTTAAAGAACTTTCGCCCCAGCGCCTGATTGAAGCTCGTCCAAGCACTGTCGCCCGCGGCGTCTTCCTTCAGAATCTGGCCGATTGAGTACATCCTGGCGTCTAGATTGTCTAAAAGGTGCAGGGCCACCGCCTCCAGCGTCATGGGCAGCTTGGGACTGCCGAATTCGTATTCGCCGTGGTGGCTGACGATGATGTGCTTGAGCCGTAAGAGCAACTCACGGGGGAACGCTTCGCCCGAGAGCTTCTCGGCCTGTGCCGCTTTGGCTTCGACCAGGCCGACCGCCATGACGATGTGGCCGATGAGCTGCCCCTCGTCGCTGTAGGCCATTTCGCGGTCATAGACCAACTCGTCGGTCTTGCTGGCATCGTGCAGGAAGGCGCCCAGGAGCAGCACGTCGCCGTCCAGCTCCGGATAGAGCGGCGCGACGACGCGGCAGACCTCCATCAGACTGACGACATGTGCTAAAAGGCCCCCCTTGTACGCGTGATGGTTCTTGATTCCCGCGGGGGCGGTCGTGAACTTCGTCATGAACGCCTCGTCCGCGAGGAAGCATTCGGCCAGATTCCGCAGATGGACGTTCTTCACGCCGCGCAACAGCTCCGCCAGCCGCCCAGCCAGCTTGTCGATTTCCGCGGAGCTGACCGAAACGAAGTCGACCTCATCAACGTGCCGCGGATCGGCCGGTTCGATGCGGGTGACGATCATCTGGAGCTGGCCGTTATAAAGCTGCGTCGTCCCCTGCACCCGCAGGTAGTTGCCGCTGGCGACGGAGTTGAACAGGCGATCGTCGGCGTTCCAGAGCATGCCGGTCAGGGCGCCGGTATTGTCGGTCAGCCGGAGTTGCAAATAGAGGTTGCCGTTGCGGTTGGCGCGGAGCTGCTTGTCGGCGAGCAGAAAGACCTGGTCGATCTGTTCGCGGTCGGAAAGTTGGTTGATTGGGCGGCGGAGCATGACGGGCTAGGGCTGGGGTGGATACGAGGTGGATAAGGATGACAACTGTAGGCAGCCTCAGCGAAGCTTTTATACACGGGAACGCGCCAGGCCCGAACCCCCTAGCCCTAGCCCTAGCCCTAACCCCCAGCCCTTGCAATACTGCCCCGATGGATTCCAAAGCCGACTTCACTGCCCCGCATCCCGGCTCGCAGGCGATGCCGCCATGGACCACCGGCGAGTTGACCGAGGCCCCGCGGATCGGCTGGCGGAATCTGCTGGCCCTGATTGGTCCGGGGCTGGTGATGAGCGCGTCGGCCATCGGCGGCGGCGAGTGGCTGGTGGGACCGACCGTCACCGCCCGCTACGGCGGGGCGATGCTCTGGCTGGCCACGCTGAGCATCGTCTTTCAGGCGCTGTATAACATCGAGGTTTGCCGCTACACGCTCTATTGTGGCGAGCCGATCTTCACGGGCAAGCTCCGCACGCTGCCGGGGCCGATGTTCTGGCTGTGGGTCTATTTGCTGCTCGATTCCAGCGTCATCTTTTCCTATCTGGCCGCCGGTGCGGCCACGCCGATCCAGGTCATCCTGCTCGGCGGCGAAATGCCCAAGCCCGACGCCGTAGCCAGCCACTGGTGGATGGCCAAAATCATCGCCACCACGATTTTCCTGTTGTCGCTGGTGCCGCTGATCTTCGGCGGCAAGATTTTTAACTCGCTGAAGGTGGTAATGACATCGAAGCTGGTGATCGTCTTCGGCTTTCTGCTGGTGCTGGCGGTGTTCTATTCCCGGCAGGCGACATGGATCGAGATCGGCAGCGGCTTCTTCGCCTTTGGCAATGTGCCCGTCCAGAAGCCGGAGGACGCCAATGCGAATGGCCGGCTCGACCCCGGCGAGGACTGGGACGGCGACTTCAATCTGGACGTGGTTGAAGAGCGCGTGCCGCCGAGCATCGACACCAACGGCGACGGCAAGCCCGAGGACTGGGAAACGGACGACCTAGGCAAGCCGATCAAGCATATCGACGTCGATGGCGATGGCGTGCGCGACGGCGACAACGTGCGGAACGTCTTCGTCTCGTTGCTGGGGGGCGGCGAGTGGCCGCAAATAGACTTTGGCCTGATCGCGTTCATCACGGCGATGGCGGCGATCGCCGGCAACGGCGGCCTGTCGAACGCGCCGATGAGCAATTACGTCCGCGATCAGGGTTGGGGCATGGGCCATCACGTCGGCGCGATTCCCAGCATCGTCGGCGGTCGCGGCATCGCCCTTTCTCACGTGGGGTGCGTCTTTGAGCCGAACGAGAGCTCGCTGGTCCGCTGGGGGCGGTGGTACTGGAAAGTGGCTCGCGACCAATTGCTCGTCTGGATGCCGGCCTGCTTCGTCGGCCTGGCCCTGCCCAGCATGCTCTCGGTCGAATTCCTCCGCCGCGGTACGCAAGCCGGCGATTGGAACGCCGCGGTGATGACCGCCCAAGGAGTCCGCCAGCACGTCGCCGATCCGCCGCCAGGAGTGCTGGCCTACGAATCGGGCCTGTCCAACATCCTCTACGGCCAGGCGTGGGGCAACCTGTTCTGGTCGCTGACGCTGCTCTGCGGCTTCCTGGTGCTGGGTACCACGCTCGTCAGCAACACCGACGGGATCGTCCGCCGCTGGGTCGATGTCTTCTGGACTGCTAGTCGGCGAATGCGGGCTGTGGATCCTAAATTCATCAAGCACGTCTATTTCACGACGCTGCTGGCGTACGGCGCGTTTGTGCTGGCGATGCTCTGGCTCAACACACCGGCCGAACTGATCAAATGGGGGACGCTGGGCTTCAATCTGGCCCTGGGATTCAGCTCGTGGCACACACTGTTCATCAACACGCTCCTTCTGCCACGCGAGCTGCGGCCGGGCCTCTTTCCGAGATTAGCGCTGCTATTTGGGGGCATGTTCTTTGTGCTGCTGTTTGTGCTGACGCTGTTGAACCAGTTGGGGATGTTCAGGCCGAGCCCGTAGCGCAGGAGTGGTCGGGAGTCAGCCGCTCGATGTGGATGAAGTAGCGGCGGATTGGCGGCAAGCACGTCCATCTGGGCGCTAAGGCGGCGGCGGCTTGGTCGCCTCGACAGGCTGGCCATCCTTTAGCGAGGTCGCCTTGTTCAGGATTGCCAGGACGTCGTCTGACAGGCCGCTGGCGATTTCGAAATCGTCCCCGACGCGAATTCCCAGTTGGACGGGCGTCTTGACCGCCTTGCCATCGGCCAAGCAGTAGCAGAACGCCTCCTTGCCTTGCCGCACGATGGCCGCAGTGGGAAGGGTCAGCGCGTCCTTCCGCTCGTCGAGCGTCAGGCGGACAGTGGCATACATCCCGGGGCGGAGCCGACTATCGGAATTCTCCAAATCGATGATCGCGTCCAAGGCCCGGCTCCCTTCGTCAAGAGCAAGGCTAGTGCGGGAGACTTTGCCCGTGAACTCGGCCCCCTTGAGCGATTGCACCTCGATCGTGGCTTCGTCTCCGATATCGACTGCGGCTGCTTCGAGCTCGGGCACGGGCGCCGTTATGCGCATCCTGTCCGTCCGAGCGACGACCAGCAATGGCTCGGCACTGGCCGATGCAGGCTGCACGAGGTGGCCGGGATCGACGCGGCGGAGCGTGACGACACCGTCAAAGGGGGCGGCCAGCGTCAGGTACGACCGCATCGCCTCGAGCTGAGTAACGTTTGCCTCAGCGACGCGCACTCGGGCCCTCGCAGCCGCCACATCAGCCATGGCTTTAGCCGCATCGGCCTCGACCTGGGTTACGACCGCCTGAGCGGAATCCTTGGCGGCTCGCGACTCACTTCGCGACGCTTCCGCCGCCGCCAGCTTCTGCCGAGCCTCGTCGAGAAGCTGCCGATTCACCGAACCGCTATTGGCCAGTTCTTCAATCCGCTGATGTTCGGACTCGCGGAGGCGCACATCGGCCTGGCTCCGCTCGATGGCTGCGGCAGAGCGAACGACTTGCGATTTCGCGGTGACAATCGCCGCCTGAGCGGCAGTCGCGCCCGATTCAGCCTGGACCAGCTCGGCTTTGGCCTGTTCGAGCAAGGCTTGCTTTTGCGCCAATTCGGCATCGAGTTCCGGGGCGCGCAGCTTGATAAGCGGCTGGTCCTTCTTTACCGTGTCGCCGAAATCGACGACCACTTCCGCGACATAGGCGGCGATTTTCGACTGGATCGGCGTCTGCTCGATCGGCTCGACGCGAGCGGGCTGTACGGAGATCAGCTTGAGCGACTTGCGGACTGGCGGCCCGGCCAGCACTACCTCCAGCGCGCCACCGGAGGCGGCAGACGCAGCAGGCGGATTGTGATCGGCGACGACGGGCTCATTGCAGCCGGCAAGGAGGAGCAAGATCAGGCTGAAGAAAAGCGCGACGAGAGATTGGGGATTGGGGATTGGGGATTTTAGATTTGGCGGCGTACTCGGTACTCGGTACTGAGTACTAAGTACTGAGTACTGAGTACCGAGTACTGGATTCGATCGGCTGGCGGCGTTGCATGCCACGGACTTTTGTCTCCTGTCCCCTGACCCCTGACGCCCGATCCCCAATTCCCGGTTCCCGTCGCTCATGCAATACCTCCCGCGGCCGGCGCAGCCGAGTAGTGGGCACTCTCCGGATCGTCAGGGTCGAGCGAGCCTGTCTTGGTCACATTACGGCGCTGGAGCAGCGTGAACATGCAAGGCAACACCAGCAGCGTGGCCAGCGTCGCTCCGGCCAGGCCGCCGACCACTGCCCGGCCCAGCGGTGCGTTCTGCGCTCCGGCCTCGCCCAGGGCCAAGGCCATGGGCAACAT
>JAKEHX010000547.1 GCA_022614795.1 Planctomycetaceae bacterium
GAATACGCCCTGCACGAGATCGAGATCGCGGTGCCGCTGGGCCCGTGCGACCTTCAGAAAAAGCGGAAGGCGATCTTCATGCACCAGAGCCAGAAGGACGAGGCGCTCTTCCCCGGCAGCGACCCGCGCGAATTCTGGGAGCGGGCCGAGGAGCGCAACACCAACACGGCCGCGCAGTACAACCAGGTCGGCTTGCCGGAGTATTTCGCGATGGAAGCCTTCGTGCGGTGGAACGGGGCGCCGATTTAGGGCAATGGCAGGTCGCGAGGTATAATTGTGGTGAGCTTTTGCCGATGGTGCTTTCCATGCGTCACGACGCTCGTTGCAGGCTAATGCTCTGATGAACCTCGTTCTCGACGACACAGTGCGCGTTCCATTTGCTGCCACAAGGAGTCTGCGCGCATTCCGGCATTGGACCAAATCCGGCGATTACCCGGATCGCGGCGAATTCGCGTTTCTAAACGGTGAACTTTGGGCAGATCTCTCCATGGAAACGCTGCTCCACAATCTGATTAAGACTCAGATTGCCGCGGTCCTCGCGATGATGGTTCAAGCCCAGCAGCTTGGAAGGTTCTTTGGAGACCGAATGCGGCTGGTTCACGAAGCCGCTGGACTATCTGTGGAACCCGATGGAACATTTGCGAGCAACGAGGCGCTCCGGCTTCAGCATGTACGTTTCGAGCAAGGAACCAATTCCATCGAAGTGATCGGGAGTCCGGACATGGTCTTGGAAGTGGTCAGCGAGCATTCCGTCCAAAAGGACACGGTAGTCCTCCGGGAGTTGTATGCCGCTGCCGGCATCGCCGAATACTGGCTCGTCAATCCACTGGGCGAGGAGTTGTCGCTCGACATCCTGCGGCTCTCGCCCAAAGGCTACACGGCATCGCGCAAGTCCAGCGGCTGGGTGAAGTCCACCGTCTTCGGCAAGTCGTTTCGCTTGGAAGTTCAAGAGTCGAATGACGATCTGCCTGACTATCGGCTGCAAGTGCGGTAACTTATCGCCGATGCACAATCCGTAGCTGAAGTGGCCAGACTTCAGGAAATCCCGCCTGAAATAGCTTCTCATTCCGGCCACTTGCCGTCCACGATCGGCTTGGCGGCCAGCTTCGCTGGATCGACGACGACGTGCTTGACCTTCTGTCGCTTCCAGGTGTAGGTGATGTGGACGTTGTCATCGGCCGTTTGGATCACAGCGGGATAGCTGTACTCGCCCGGCTCGCTTTCGAGGACGAGTGCGGCTTGCCAGGCTTTGCCATCGGTGCTGAGGGCCACGTTGAGCGGCGAGCGGCCGCGCGTCGTGTGGTTATAGACGAGCAAGTGGCGGCCGTCCTTGAGCGTCACGCCGTCGATGCCTGAGCCGGGATGCGGCAGCGAAACCGGCTCCAGTTCGCTCCAGGTGATGCCCCCATCGGACGACCACGTTTCCCAAATGTGCGTCCGCTCGCGGTTGCGGCACAGGGCCTGAAGCCGCTCGCCGTGGACGAAGAGCGTCGGCTGAATGGCCTGTTTGGTTTTGCCGTCACAGAGGGGGTCGGTCCGCGTCCAGGAACTGCCGGCGTCGCCGGTCCACTCCATGTGAATCCGCCAGCCGTTGTCTTCCGTCGAGCTGGGGCAGAGGAGCTTTCCGCCGGCCAGCAGGATGGGCTTGTTCTTGATTGGGCCGGCGAAGTTGTCGGGCAAGCGCTGAGGCTTTGACCAGGTCTGGCCTTCATCGAGCGATTTGGTGAGCATGCCCCACCAGGTGCTCGGGCTCGGGCCGACCTTATAAAAAAGCAGCAGCACGGGCGGCTTGGCTTCGCTGCCCATAGCGGCAGCGTTGGCGGGGAGGTTGAACAAGACGGGGTTCCAGCACGGATAGCGCTTCTGGGTATTTTTTTCTGGGCTTTCGACGCCATTGGCGACTTCAACCGGCGCAGACCAGGCCCGGCCGTCATTGCGCGAGAGCCAGATGCCGACATCGGGATTCCTTTCCCCCGTGCCGCCGAACCAGGCAGCGACGAGACCGGCCTTGGTTTCGGCGATCGTCGAGGCGTGGCATTCGGGGAACGGCGCCTTGTCGTAGAGGAACTCGGTCAGCACGATGCCCGGCTGCGGTGGAGTTTCGGCGCGTGTGGCCACGGGAAGCAAAAGCGATGCGGCGACGGCTAGCGAAATGAACCGAGTCATGAGCAAGGTCTCAAAAGCGTGGGATCGATCGCTGAACAATGTATCGCAGATCGGTCCGCGAAGGGTGACAGGGACCGCAATGAAAAAAGGGATCCACCCGAACGGAGGATTGACACATAGTGTTCATTTGATACAATACAAGGTAACGAATGGTGACCTTGGAATGCACTTTGCGCCACGCCTGGGGGCGACATGCCGGGCCGGGGAATCGGGTGAATGCAGCAGGTATATGGGCGGACAGGAAAATGCTGGTCACAGACAATGCGTCCGGAACCAAGGCAGGATGGGGCCGTTGGGCGGTGTGGGGTGCGATTAAACTTCTAATGTCGCTCCATCCAGGCATTGAGTCGTAAGTCTTTACGGATAAATGGTTTGTGGAGTTTATTTGACCCGCTTAGACGTAGTTTTTGGCGGAAAGTTTAATTCTGAGGCCAGCCGCACAGTACAGAGCGAGCACGCCGCCAGTCACTGACGGGGCAATAGTTGGTTCAAAACTGAACGATTTGTTTGATTGGAGAGCGCGGCGCTGGAATCGCTCAGAATGGCGACGCAACTCATGACGCAACCAAGGGTTACGGTCATCCTGAATCACCCCGATCCAGCCGCCGAAAACTTGACGTTGTAAACTACCCAATTTATCATCGACACATGGCCGGTTTCGCTACCGGACCGCTCCTCTTCTGCCACCACCCGGGGCCTTATGGACAACCCGATCATCTTTCAGATTCTGCTGGCCCTGGTGGCCTTGTTCTTCATCTTCCTCACGTACATGAACACGAAGACGTGGCGCTGGCTCCACGTCACCATGACGTTTCTCGTGTTCGTGGCGGTGATTCCCTTCGGCGTGTACGCGGCCCTGACGCTCAAGACGCGTGAGGCCTGGATCAAAAAGCACGACCAGTTGGAAGCGGATCTGAAAAAGACCAAAGAGGAGGTCGAGTTGGCCAACCGCGGCCCGATTGGCGACGTGCAGCAGACAGCCGAATCGGTTGCCAACTTGAAAGGGCAGGTTACCCGCACGATCCTGGACCGCGGACGCGTATGGCGCGACGGCATTACGATTACCGGTCAGCCGCAGGGCCTCACGTTGACGCTGAACATGGCCGGGGCGCCCCCCGCCGATCCGGCCGCGGCCGCGCCGGTCGCCCGCAAGCACAACATTTCCGAGAAGACGGTGCTGTTTGCGTTCGCGCTGGCTGAGAATCCCGAGTTTCCGGGTGTTGCGGTGCCAGCATTTTACATCGGTGAGTTCACGGTGACGGGCGTGGCGGCAGGGACGATCAGCATTGTCCCGACGCTGCCGCTGGCGCAAGACCAGGGGCAGGTCGCCACCAATCCCCAGACGCAGTGGGTTTTGTACGAAGTGATGCCCAGCGACGACCATCTGTGGTTCAAGAACCCGGCGAATCTCGCGGAAAACCTCACGAAGGATCAACTGATGAAGTTGATTCCCCA
>JAKEHX010000057.1 GCA_022614795.1 Planctomycetaceae bacterium
CGATTTTGCCTGGGACCCGGAACTGCCTCGTGCCGCAACGAATCTGGATGATCTTTTTTCCACGCGTCCGCCAAAAGATTACGCCCTCGACGATCAAACCAAGAGCATAAAACCGTAACGAATAACCCCTCACCCCCGACTCTTCTCCCGCAGGGCGAGGGGAGACAGGTGATCCAAGTCACTTACATAGAAAGGTAGTAAAGACATGACAACGGCTCACAAAACGACTGCGCTTGGGATAGTGGCGGCACTTGTGGCCGCGCTCGGCTGGCTTACGCCGGCACTGGCTGGCGGCGACCCTCCAGCGCACTGGCAGCCGATGCTGGCCAAGTCTCTTAAGGGCGACATGAAAGACATCATCGGCCTGGTTGTCTATCGCGACCCGGGCTGTGTCTTTGTCCTGGTGGAAGGAAAGGGCGTCTTCTGCTCGCCCGCCGGCGCCAAGGACTTCAAGCTGGTCACCGAAACCTGGAAAGAAGTACGGGCTCATGCCGAGAAAGCAAAGGACGCCAGGCACCTTTTTGTCCTGGCCGACACCTCGCTCAAGGAAAGCCGCGATGGCGGAGCGACCTGGCTCGCGCCCATTCCGCTGCCCAAGGGCTTCACATTGACGTCGCAGACTTGGGTCGAATACGATGCCAAAAACGACATCGTGTATCTCATGAAGCCCGGAAGCGATCTCTACAAGTTGGCGCGACGTAAGTGAACAGCACAGGCCGGTGGCCGGGGCTGGCATCCCCGCAGCGATTGCGAACCGTCCTAGACCAAGCCCCGGCCGCACCGCGCACCAAAGGCGCTGCAGCCGGGGCTTGGCCGCGGAAACTGCGCTCGCCCTGATGGTTCGCCAGCCCCGGCCACCCTGTTGTGGATGGCATGCGCGTCTTGGCCAACTCGCAGCGGCGCTCTACCGCTTGGTGTGCCGACGCGGCGGGCGGAGGCCCAAGAGGGCGCGGCAGCTATCGCGCACTTTGCCGGCCCAACGAAGGGCGGACGCGGCCTCGCGCTTGCTTGTGGCGCTTCCTGGATAGCGTGGATCGACAGCGAAGTCCGTAAGAAATAGCAAGCCGCGCTTCAGGGAAGCGAGTGTCCCATGTGACGGCGGCAGCAGGCTCAAAAGGTCGTCAAGGGCATGCGTTTTCGGGATGTGCTTGCTCAACTCTTCCAACATCGCCTTCAAATACTTCTCGGCAGCCTGTTGACAATGGAATGCCACAAGATCATGAAACGATTCGCGACCGCCGGCGAGTCTGAGAGCGCCCCGATAATCGGCCTCGGCCTTTCGCACCCATTCGCGCGTCGCCTTTTTCATACAAGACCTTGCCTTTGGTCACAATCTCGGTGTGAAAAGACTCGCCTTCTTCGAGCCGCCACTGCAGATTCTGCGGCGTGCGCACGATCAAGTCCATGGGGAACGGAACGGGGATTGCCCAACGAATGCGCGCTGCCTGGGTGTGCTGGTGCCGGGCGGGCATAACTACCAGAATATCGACATCGCTGTCCGCGTGCGGCGAACCATAGGCATAGGAGCCGAACAGGATGACCTTTTCCGGCCCAAAGCGCTCGCCGACCTGGCGCGCGAACCGGCGTATGACACGCATGGGAATACTGGCGCCGCGATACCAGCGAGCTGGTGCAGGCGTCGTCAGCATGCGTTTGGTGGCCATAGGGTCATTGTAACAGAAGGAGGATGTAACGTCGGTTGACACGTCGATTACGACTTGCGCTTCGCTCAGTCACAATGGCAACAGATTACTTGGTCCCGAAGGTCGTCGGATTGCAGGCCATGGCGATCAATTCCAGCTCGTTGATCGCCTGGCCGATGGACAGGTTGAAAACCTGTCCTACGAGACCGCGTGCGGCTCTTTCCCCGCCGGCGCAGGCGGCCCGTCGGCGGATTGACCGTCCCGCACATGCACCCCAGCAGGCGCGGGCGCAGCAGACTTCTTTTCCGTGAACCAGCGGATGACGACGTAGAACACCGGCGTGAAGAAGATGCCGAAGATCGTCACGCCCAGCATGCCGCTGAAGACGGCGATGCCCAGAGCCTGGCGCATCTCGGCGCCGGCGCCCGTAGCCAGGACCAGGGGCACGACGCCCAGGATGAAGGCGAACGAAGTCATGAGGATCGGCCGCAGACGCAAGCGGCAGGCTTCGAGCGTGGCCTCGTGGAGGGGCTTGCCTTGGTCCTGGAGTTGTTTGGCGAACTCCACGATCAAGATGGCGTTCTTGGCCGCCAGGCCGATGAGCACCACCAGGCCGATCTGCGTGAAGATGTTGTTGTCCAGCTTGCACAGCCACACGCCCGCGATCGCGGCGAGCAAGCACATGGGCACGATGAGCAGGATGGCGACCGGCAGAGCCAGGCTCTCGTATTGAGCGGCGAGCACCAGGAAGACGAACACCACGGCCAACGGGAACACCAGCTTGGTCAAGAGGTCCTGGCCGGCCAAGACTTGTTGATAGGTCAATTCGGTCCACTCGAAGCCCATGGTGGACGGCAATTGCTCCGCGCCCAGCTTGTCCATGATGCTGATGGCCTGGCCGGAGCTGACGCCCGGGGCGGTGCCGCCGGTGATCTCGGCCGAGGTATAGAGGTTGTAATGGTTGACGATGGCCGGGCCGCTGTCGTAACGGATTTTGATCAGCGTGCGCATCGGCACGCGCGCCCCGGTGTCGTTGCGGACTTCGAGGTTGCCGATGTCCTCGACCTTCATGCGGTAGGGCGGCGCGGCCTGAACGTTGACTTGCCAGTTGCGACCCTGGAAGAAGAAGTCGTTGACATAGAACGAGCCCAGATAAGCCTGCAACGTCTCGTCGACGGCCTTGAGCGCGACCTTTTGCACTTTGGCTTTTTCTTCATCGACCTCGACAAAGAGCTGCGGCTGACTGACACTGAAGCTGCTGCCCAGGGCCACTAGCCGCGGATCGGTATTGCCTTGGTCCGCGAGGTTTTCCACCGCGCCCTGGAGCGACGTCAGGCCGGCCGCGCGGCGGTCCTGCACCTGCAACTTGAACCCGGCCGTCGTGCCCATGCCGTCGATCGGCGGAGCGTTAAAGATGCCCACCCTCGCTTCGCGGAACGCGCTGAACTTCTGGCGCAGCCGGGTGAGAATCTCGGGCCCGCTCATTCCCGCTTTACCCGCGCGCTCTTCGAACGGCTTGAGCACGATGAACATGCCGCCGACATTGCCGATGTTGGAACTGAGGACCGCGGAGTAGCCTGGCATGTCGATGGTATGCTCCACGCCCTCGTCCTTGCGGGCGATATCGCTCAGTTGGCGAATGAGCCGATCCGTGCGCTCGAGGATGGCCCCCTCGGGCATTTGGGCGTTGACCACCAGGTAGCCCTTGTCCTGATCGGGAATGAAGCCCACCGGCACCGCTCGAAAACCCAGAGCGGTGAGCCCAATCAGGCCGGCATAAACCAGGAGGGCAATGACGCTCAGACGCAAGAACAATTGGACCGCTCGGCCATAGCCGTTGATCGTGCGATCGAAGGCCCAGTTGAAGCCTTTGAAAAAGCCGGCCAGCAGCCGGTTGATGATGGTCGCGGCGAACCAACCGGCGACGACGCCGATTACGAAGCAGGCGGCCCGCAGTCCCCACAGGGCCGCGGGGTTGACTTGTGTGGCCGCTCCGTGGCCGTGCCCTCCGACCTCGATCCCAACCAAGCGGCCAATAGGCGCCACGAGGAACAGATATGCGATCAAGCCGCCGAGGATCATGATTCCCGGCCGGGGCAGTGCGTCGGCGTGGCCGTGTTCGCCGTGGCCATGCGGTTTGAGCAAGAGGGCCGCGAGCGCGGGGCTCATCGTCAGCGAGTTGAAGGCCGAGATGATCGTGGAGACGGCGATGGTCAGAGCGAACTGCTTGAAAAACTCGCCGCTGATGCCGGCCATCATCGCCGTGGGCACGAACACGGCGCACAGCACCAAGGCGATGGCGATCACCGGTCCCGTCACCTCGTCCATGGCCTTGCGGGCGGCATCGCGGGGCGACAGTCCCTCCGCCAGCCAGCGCTCAACGTTTTCGACCACGACAATGGCGTCGTCCACGACGATGCCGATGGCCAGCACGAGCCCGAACAGCGATAAGTTGTTGAGCGAGAAGCCCATCAGCGCCATCACGGAGAAGGTGCCGATGAGCGAAACGGGGACGGCGATCATGGGGATGATCGTGGCCCGCCAGTTTTGCAGAAAGACCAGCACGACGACGAA
>JAKEHX010000548.1 GCA_022614795.1 Planctomycetaceae bacterium
AAAACCGGCCTGAGCTGCGGCCCGCTCGAGCAGGGCCTTGGCGGCGGCTGGGTCGTAAGGCGGAACCTCGAACTTGTCGTAATGGCCCCACATCGCTGGCGGGACCATCGAAACGGCCGGCTGGGCGTGTCCCGCGTAGCCGAGCTTCACCAGCGCCTGTTTGTCGATCGCCATGTAAATGGCCCGGCGGACGTCGAGGATGTCGAGGGGCGGCTTTTCGGTTTGCATCGCCAGGTAGGCGACGTTCATGCCCGGCGCTTTCTGCACTGCGAGGTTGAGATTCCGGGCGAGGCCGTCGATTTCAACCGGCGTCAGGCTGTCGGCCAGTTGAATTTCGCCGCGCACCAGCCGCTGCACGCGCGTGGCGTTTTCCTTGACTGGCACGAAGATGAGCTGGTCGATCTTGGGCCGGCCACGCCAGTGGTCGTCGAAAGCCGCGGTCACCAGCCGCTGATCGCGGCTCCATTTGAGGAAACGGAACGGACCTGTACCGACGGGATGCTCGGCGACACCCGCGCCGTGCTTTTTCAGGCCGGCTGGGCTGACGATGCTCGCAGGAAACATTGCCAGGTTGGCGAGCAGGATCGCGCTGGGGTTTTTCAGCCTGAGGACCACGGTGTGATCGTCGGGCGTTTCGACCTTGTCGATCATGTTGTAGGCTGACCGGTACGGCCGGACCTTGTCGAAGAGCAGCGGGTGCTCGGGCAGAATGAGCCGCTCGAGACTCACCTTCACCGCTTCACTGGTGAGGGGGGTGCCGTCGTGAAAGGTGACTCCGTGTCGGAGGTGAAACGTCCAGGCCAGGCCGTCGTCGGTGTGCTCCCAGGACTCGGCCAGCGCGGGGACGATTTCCATCGATTCGTCGTGGTAGGTGACGAGCGTATCGAACACATTCGTCAGCACGTGCACCGCTTCGGCAATGTCGGTATTGATCGGGTCGAGCGTTTTCGGGTCTTCGGGCTGGGCGTAAATGAGGGATGAGCCGGTGTTGCCGCCGCAGCCCGCGACGAGGGCCAAAAGTCCGCAAGCGGCGAGTAGAAGTCCGATCAATCGCATATCCGAAAGGGGCGAGAGAGCGCGAATGGGCCGGTCGCATTGTAAAGAGCCAGCCGAGACGATCCTAGGGCGGCTATTTGCGGCGCGGCTATTGGGGCAAGAGCGCCGCGCCCTCGCCGATCCGCGAATTGAGCGAATCCGGGGGCGGACCGACCGCAGCAGGTGACGAGGGCCGCGGCGAGCTGGGAGCCAGCTGCTGAATCGACGGCAGCGCAGCCGGATCGAAGCCGGCGTCGATGATCACCTCGGGCCGGATCAGGAAGTCTTCCTTCGTTTGTTCGTGGGCCGGCCGGTTGAACGAAGGAGGCGTGCGCCACTGGTCGATGGGCCGCGGCTGGCTTTCGGCGGACCAGTATTGACGGTTTTTGAGGTCAATCGTGGTCACCTGATCGGGACGCTCAGAAAGGCCGTAACGGAGAAACGCCACGTCAGGATGCGAATAGCGATTGAGCAGGCCATCGCAGTGGAAGTCGCTCTGCGTGACCTCGCTCACTCCGATAAACTCATAAAGTGGCGCCTGCGGGTCGGTCACGAGAATGCAGTGCGACGCGGCGACGTCCAGCCCGAACTGGAAGCCCGCGCCGCTGCGGCGCTGCATCTGGAACAGGCCGCTCGCACACGCAGCCGTCACGCTTTCCAACGTCAAGTTAATGCGGTCGAGCGACTTGGGACTCGTCGCGCTGCCCGTCGTTTCCAAGAGCCGCTTGGGAGTCACGAGCAGTCCCTGAGTCCACCGGAGGCTGAGCGTCGAATCCTCGGCCAGGCTCAGGAAGGTCGCCGCTCCGCGGGCAATCGAGCGGTCGATCGAGACCGTGGTCCCCGCGGCCATGCCGGCGACCGGCTCCATCGCCATCGTTTCGGCCATCATGCGGGGTTGAACCAAGATCATCGCCACCTGCTGGTGCGCGGGCGGGCGAGTTCCATCGCCGTCTTGCACCGTCAGGATGCAATCGGCAATTTCGAGGGTCTGACCGGGACGCAGCGACAATAGCGACCAGCCATAAGCCGATTCGGGCGGCAGTTCTAGCCGCAAATCAACTCCCAGGATGGTGAGGCGGCTGGAGGGGCCGCTGCTGACGCGAATCATCTGCCGCCGGCTCTCGTTTTCGGCCACCTGTGGCCGAAACACGATCATCGGCCGGTAGCCGCTGGCTGCTCGCAGCGTGAGCCGCGGATGGGTGATTTCCAGAGGCGATTCCACCAGCGGCCCCGACCAGGCCAGCTCGATCTCGCTTAGCGACAACTCCGCGGCCCGCCGGCAGGCTGCCGCAAGTGAAGTGAGATACTCCGTGTCGGCAGGAGCTGATTGCGGCAATTCACGATCGACCACCAGCCGCTTGATTCTTGCCGCCGCTGCAGGCGGAGCGACGGGTGGAGGCCCCAGAGAGACAGCCTGCGCATCGGCGGCGTCAACGCGGATCTCCGCCGCCAACTCGGGCGGGCCGAGCGCTCCGCCGATGTCGGTCGCAGTAAGCCCCGTTATCTCGGCGTCCGAACCGGCGGCCGCCTTAATACCGGCAGGCGTGCTCGCTGCGCTGGCAATGGCAGCATCGGCCGCGGGGGCAACGGACGGCGGCCTGCTTCCTTCGGTATTCGTTCCTCCGCCTCCGGAGGCAAATTGGCGATCGGGCGGAGGACCAACAACGAGCGGCTGATTGCGGAGGGGGCTTCCATCGGCGATGGCGGGATTCTCCGCTTCGGGCTGAACAGCTACCGGGGGAAGCTTGGGACGCATCGCGGCTTGGCCGTCGCCCGCAGATTGAGGCAGCCAGGCATCCAGCGCCAGGATCGCGACCAGCAGCATTGCGGTGCCGACGGCCACTTGCAGTCCCCTGGACCACCATGGCTGCTCGCGCTGGGCAGAAGCCACAACCACTTTCCCCCGATGCACAGCGCTGCCCAGGCCCAATTGATCGGCCAGGGCTGCAATATCGGCGACCAGCTCCTGTGCCGATTGTTGCCGCTGGGCGGGTTTTTTGGCCAACATTCGCGCCAACAGCGCCGAGACCCGCGGGGGCAAGTCGGGCCGCAAAAGCCGCACGTCGTCGGGCTCTTCACGGCTATGGCGAATCAGCTTTTGCAGGGCCGTGCCATCGGGAAACGGCGGCCGGCCCGTCAGCATGAAATAGAGTGTGCACCCCAGGCTATAAATGTCGCTCCGAATGTCGGCGAGGCGCGGGTCCTGGGCTTGCTCGGGCGAAATGTAGTCGAATGTGCCGAGAGTGACGCCGCTGGCCGTGAGGTCATCGGACGACGAATCGACCTGATGCAAGCGCGCCAGCCCCATATCGACGAGCTTCACCGACGCATCGGCCGTCACGAGCACGTTGGAGGGCTTGATGTCGCGATGGACAACGTCTCGCGCGGACGAGTGCTCCAGTGCCTCGGCAACCTTGAGCGTGAAATAGAGCGCATCCGCCAGCGGCAGCGGGCCGTTGCGATCGACCGTGTCCCGCAAATTCACCCCTTCGATGAACTCGAAGACGATGAAATTCCAGCCGTGGTCTTCGCCGACATAGTAGACGCGGGCGATATTGGGGTGGTCGAGGCGGGCCGCACTCTGGGCTTCGTTTTGAAAGCGGCGGATGGTCTCGTCGTCGGTTGCGTCGCGCGAGAGTACCTTGACGGCGACCGTGCGGCCCAGGCGCGTGTCGATGGCGCGAAACACCGCGCCCATTCCGCCGCCTCCCACAAATTCAACCAGGTCGTAGTGCTCAAGCCGCTTGCCGACGAGCGACGCCCCGATGCTTTGAGGAGAAACGGCCGAGGGGCGCTGGATTTCGCTCGCAGGGGGCGCTTTGGAAATGACCGTCTTGTCGTCGGGATACGTTGGGGCAAGCCGATCGCCCGTCGCAATGAGCACAACGGGGCGAGGACTCGCGGAGCTCTCGCTTGTTTGGGGGGGCGGCGATGAGGCCTGGCTTTCAACTGGCCCAGTCGATATTTGCCCAACCGATAGGCGAGCGGCGACGTCAGATTGGCTCGCGCTGGGGTCCATACGTCACTCCGCTGACCGACTACTTTCGGCGCGCAGCAGCATTGCTGGCATTGTCTAAACGAATTAAGTCACGTGGCGGGCTCAACTACTACCCAAGAACGGGCGAAAAGTCGCGACAAGCGCCCTGCCACAATGCGAGATTCTAGTCGCCAGCCAGCCGGTCGTCAATCAAATAAACCTTGATGGGTCAAGGGTTTACGACGATCCCGCCAGCCTGCCATCGGCGACTGGACCCGCCCAACTCGATCGTGCCGAGCAAATGTCGCCCAACGGTCGGGATAGCGTTAGCATTTTTCACGCCGAACACTTGTCATCGGGACGGAATCTCTTTGCGGTATTGCCCGCTTTTCCCAACCGAATCCGACTATCCAAAAGGAAGGGGCACCGTGACTTACCATCCACTGTTTCAGGTGGTCTGGAGTTTGGCGGAAGCGGCCGACGATCCGACCGCCGAAATCTCCCGTACACTCATCAATGAATGGAAGTCGTTATGACGGGCTCAATGACCTACCACGAGCCGATTTATTGCCGGCCCGAAGCATTTCAGTTTTTCGTTGACCAGATGCCGGTCCTGTGGAAGATCGACGGTCTGGTGCGGGCGGCCATTGCGGTTTCGATGCACGCACTGGACGACGTCGTCCCGGAGCAGACCGAGTCGCAGATTCGCGCACTTAGCGCGCGGGTCCAGGCGGCGGCCAGCGGTTCCGCGCCATCGCACCTTCAGGCGGCACTGCACCAGGTGATGTT
>JAKEHX010000549.1 GCA_022614795.1 Planctomycetaceae bacterium
GGACCATGGTGCCCTTGGGGGTCGCGTCGATTCGCAGGCGCTGGTCGGAGCTTTCGCGGAGGATCGCCCCGAACGTGTTCACCGGCAGGATGGCACTGCCGGCCGCATCGACATCGAGCCCTTCAATGGCAATCCGCACACCCACTTCCAGGTCGGTCGCGCTGAAGGTGGCCCCGTTCTTATCCACGTCGAGCTTGACGTTTTGCAGGATTTCCTTAGGGCTGCGGCTGGGGGCGAACAGAGCAGCGGTTTGAAAGGCGGACAGGAGCTTCTCGCGTTCACATACGATCTTCATTGGTGTGATACCCTCCGTGCAAAAGGGCCGGCAGACACGGCCGATGTCGGGTCGAAAAGGTTCTTGAACTAGTGACAGTAGTAATGGTTGGCTCTTAAATGTCGATTACCCGTCGGCGTTTGCCATAAGGTCTTACCAAGGCAAGTTTTGCGGCGGCGAGGCAAGGCGATTGGGAAGGGGACAAAACGTCGGTGGCAGGCGAATCGGTCGTCGATGCAAGTTGGCGGCAGGCGGGTCTGTCATGGGATCGCCGGATTGCTGTCGATTGGTCTGGATCGGTACGGTTTCAATCAACAACAGCGGACAGGTTTTCCACAGGCTAGTGGTTGGATAGCAGAAGTCGTGAGACTTCTGAATTCGGGGTCAAAACGATGGTCGATCGGAACTCTCACGAGTTCCGCTACGCTAGTGTGAACTTTGAAATTCATGCTCGCTCTTCAGTGGTGACCTGCGTGGCAAGTTGGTCCAGCGTGCGGGCCAGCGATGGTTCGTGGCGGGCAAGGGCCTGCATTTTCTGACAGGCATGCAGCACGGTGGTGTGATCGCGGTTGCCAAAATGGCGGCCGATTTCGGCCAGGCTGGCGTCGGTCAAGGTCCGGCAGAGGTGCATCGCCGTGCTGCGGGCCTCGACGACGTGCTGCCGGCGCGATTTGCCCTTCAGCTCCGCGGAGGTGAGCTGAAAGTGCCTGGCGACCGTGGTTGTGATCTGGCGAAAGACCGCTTTCAGGTCAGGCTCGTTATCGCCCTGCGACTCGTAGGGCCGGCCGTGCGCGGTGGCGGAGGCCAGCTGCATCATGGCGTGGCGCAGCTGCGGCACCGTGGTGGCAGCGGAGCGGCGGCGGCCCGTGCCGACGAGTTGCGCGGTGATATCGTCGGTCAGGCGGATGTCGAGCTGTGCGGCCAGCTCGCGCACGATCTCCTGCCGCGCCAAGGCAGCCGGAGGCACTAGCGGCACAATCAGCCCCGCGTGCAGCCGGCTGGCGAGCATCGGCAGGAGCGCGCCGGTTTCGACCGGCAATTGGCGGAGCGTGGCGATGACCAACACGCCGCGGCGAACGAGGGCGTCGATCGTGGTGGTCAGAAACTGCTGAGCGGCGGGACGATCGGCCAGGTGGTGCAGATCGTCGATCAGCAGAAGATCGCACCGCTGGTGGCGCGTCCTCAGGTCGGCGACGGAATTCGTTTCGGCGGCATGGGCCAGGGCGCGAGCCAGGTCAGCGGCCGTCGTGCGGATGATGCTCTTGTCCGCATGCACCTGTTGCCACTGATCGGCCAAGAGGTGGGCGAGGGTCGTCTTGCCCACGCCGCTGGCGCCGTAAATCACCAGCGGGTTGTAGGCGGGACTGGTCGAGGTAACAGCCCGCACCAACTCGCGAACGAGAGCGTTTTCTGGTCCCAGGACGAAGCGCGATTCGCTACGCGACGCCGCGGCCAACGCCTTCGGTGGCGCTGCGCTGGCGGGCTTCATCGGGATCGAAAACAGGCCGCTGATCACGCTTTGGTTCGCCCGAATCCAGGCGACCTTACAAGGCCAAAAGGCAAACCCGAATTCTACCCCTTTTCGCCCCGCCTTACGATACGGCAAAGCCCGAAATCAGCCCGAATTTCGTGAGCGTAAGTGCTTGACAGCCTTGATGATACGGCGAGCTGCCTCGGCGATCTCCTGGGCGGTCGTAAAGGCCCCCAAACTAAGCCGGATTGCACCCGCGATAACCTCTTTGGGAAGGCCCATCGCGACCAAAGTTGGCGAGGGCTCGCTCGACCCGCTGGCGCAGGCGGAACCGGTCGAACAGGCGACGCCGGCCATGTCCAGGGCCATCACGAGGGCCTGCCGATCGACGCCGGGGAAGGAGATGCAACTGGTGTTGGGCAGGCGCGGCGAGCCGCGGCCGATGACGATAGTGTCCGGCAATTCTGCAAGGATGAGCCGCTCGAGTTCGTCGCGCAGATTTTGCATACGTGCCGCACGCTCGGGCAGTTCGATTACCGCCAATTTCAGCGCTTCATGGAAGCCAATCGCCAGCGCGACATTCTCCGTGCCGGGCCGCAGACCTTCCTGCTGAAAGCCGCCGAACAATTGCGGCTGGAGCTTGATGTCATGTTTGAGCACCAGCGCGCCGATCCCCAGCGGCCCGTGGAACTTGTGCGGCGCGACGGTCATCGCACCGACACCGAGCTCGCCGAAGCTCACCGGGATCTTGCCAACTGCCTGAACGGCGTCGGTGTGCACGGTGATGCTTCGCTGATGGCACAGGGTAGCGATCTCCGCCACTGGTTGAATCACGCCCGTTTCGTTGTTGGCAAGTTGGACGCTGACCGGATGCCACTGTCCCAGGACAATCGCGCCGTACCGCAGTATCCCGTCGCGGCCGACGGGAATGGTGTTGTCGGACGGCTGATGGAATCCGAGTGCAGCGGCGGCGACCCGATTCGCGATGCGAAACAGCCAATTCGGATAGTACCGATTTCGCTCCTTGAGGGCGATTACAAAAACCTCGTTCGCCAACTCCTTGGCTCGTCGCTCGTCTCCTGTAAGGTGCCGCATGACATTCGCAACGCGCAATTCATGGCGTGAAACAAATTCCTCAGCTGCCCCAGGCACGCCTTTAGCCATTGCCTGCGTCAATTCCAGGCCAGGATCGTCCGCGACGCGCAAGGGAGACCGCTTAAGCCGCCTGGCGGCCTCCATAACACTCGGATGTTCAATGGCGGAGACGAGTGGCACGCCGCCGTGCAGCCCAAAGATCGCCAGGTTGTTGGCCTCGGTGCCGCCGCTGGTGAAGATGACGCGGTCGGCGTCCATGCCGCCCGTTTTCGCCCCGAGCAACTCGGCGATCCCCTCGCGGGCCTCTTCGAGCATGCGCCGCGCCGCGCGGCCGGGGCCATGCTGGCTCGCCGGATTAGCCCCGCCGTCGCGCCAGGCGCGGTGCATGGCCTCGACGACCCGCGGATCGATCGGCGTCGTGGAATTGTGGTCTAGGTAGATGGGCGGCTCGGGCATCGGTTCTATTGTAGGTGCTCGCGCGTGGGGCAGGCTTCCAGGCGTGCCATTCGCGCAAGTACGACTCTTTCGTGGGCTCTAAGGAAATGGACAGGCCCGGAGGCCGCCAGGAAATAGCCCCGACCATCAGGTCGGGGACCCGTGCGATTTCGCGATTACGCATGATGGCCACCAACACCAATAAGAGCGACAGGCCACCATTGAACTCTGGCGACCTGGCGATGTTGGCCATCGCCCTGGCCCTGCCAACGCTGGTGACCTGGCTCTATTTCGTCGCCTTGGACGAAGCGCCGACCGCGATCCAGCAGACGGCTTACAGCGTGGGGAAGGCCGTACAGTTTGCGTTGCCGGTGGTGTGGGTGTGGGGCGTGCTGGGTTGGAAGCGAACACAAGCAAAAGTCCCGCCCGGCGGGCGGGACGTACAAGGCCCGCGGGATGTGCAGAGCGTCGGATTGGGCGTTGCCTTCGGCCTGGCGATCATGGGGGCGATGGCGGGGCTCTACTATTTCTGCCTGAAACCGGCGGGGCTTTTCACGGGCCCGATGAAGGAAGTGCAGGAGAAGGTCGCGTCGTTCGGCATTCATTCCGCCGCAGGCTACATCGCCTTGGCGGCGTTCTATTCACTGGCCCACTCGCTGCTGGAGGAGTATTACTGGCGGTGGTTTGTCTTCAAACATTGCTGCCGGGGACTTGCCCTGCCGGCGGCGATCGGGCTGTCGAGCGTCGGCTTTGCGGCCCATCACGTGTTGCTATTGGGGACCTATTTCGGATACGACTCGCCGCTGACATGGTTCTTTTCCGCGGCCATCGTCATCGGCGGGATGTTTTGGGCCTGGCTCTACCGCCGCAGCGGGTCGCTGATAGGTCCCTGGCTGAGCCACGCCTTGGTCGATGCGGCGATTTTCGTTATTGGCTGGGACTTGGTAGGGAAGTCACTTGGGTGATACCCGAGCTCCTTCGAAACGCCAAACCATCAGAGGCCGGATATCAAGCCCGGGAATCATTGAAATAGCATCCTCTGTACCGGACTCTCATCGTACTTCCGGTTCACAAAATTTCCCATCAACGGCACGGCAAACGAGTATTTGCCGTGCCGATTCTTATAGACCAATCCCCTTTCGATCAATCGTGGTATCATCTGACTTACGTCGCCCCTGACAAATGGCTTGACTTTTTGGGCAGTTTTGGTCGAGACGGCTACGACATCAGGAATCGTGAATTCTCCATCGTCGATTTTGAGCTGTGCGATGCAATACAGGAGGTCTCGCTGGCGATCAGTCAGCATTTCCCATCGACCCGCAAAAAAATCAGAATCGAGCTTACGAATGATTGGCTCGATAGGTATTACAACGCCCACTGCTGGCGCTTTTTGATTCGCAATTAGATAGTCATACGCCTCTCTGCAAATGAACTGAATGAAGTACGGGTAGCCGTCGGCTGATTCAATGATCGTGTCGATACCCCGCGATGTGAATTTCCAGCGGGACTTCGCCAGAGGAACTTCGATTGCTTCCCTCGACGCCTCTCGTGACAGTCGGCCGATCTCCTGCACGTTAAACATACGCTCGGCGTACGTGCGCGATTCGACGAGCCGGGGAAACAGCGTGGGCAGACCGGTTAAGAGAAGCAAGTATCGAGCGCCTTTACGTTGGATCGCCTGGAATGCTTCCAGCAGTATCGCGAGCGGATACTGATCCCTGTCCTTCTGATCTGCAACGACTTGAGATTCGTCGTAAGCGAAGACAATCCCACGAACGCCTCTGGCCTCCGCGGCCTTCCATACGAATTCCAAAACCGACTTTAGCTTGTCCACGATCAGCCCGGGCTGAC
>JAKEHX010000550.1 GCA_022614795.1 Planctomycetaceae bacterium
ATCAAGCGCGGAGCCAAGTGCAAACGAATGGCCTGCGCCCTCGACCCCGACTACCTGCTCCGCGTGATTCACAACGCTAAAATCGATGCGTAAGCCCTGGGAATGGACCCATGCATACGGGAACTTGTTTTTCCCACTGTCTCAATCGTAACGCGCGGGGATTCTACTCGCACCCGGATTGCCGGGCTGGTATCTTTTCGCGGGTTGGCTGCCACGCACTCCTGGGCATTTGGAGACCCGCCATGTCCGATCTCACCCGCCGCCGTTTCCTCGGCACTTCCGCCGGAATGGTCACCGCCGCTGCCTTGGCCTCCGCGGCCAAGCTGGGAGCCGCGGCCCAGGGCGATCCGCTGAACGTCGCCATCATCGGGCCGGGAGGCATGGGGACGAACCACCTTCGTCTGCTCGCGGCCCGCAAGGATGTCCGGATCACCTACGTCTGCGACGTCGATGCCAACCGCCTCGCGTCCGCGGCCAAACACGTCGAGCAAAGCGGCGGCTCGCCCAAAGCCGTCAAGGACCTGCGGCAAGTGCTCGACGACAAGTCGGTCGAAGCGGTTTGGATCGCCACGCCCGACCACTGGCATTCGCCCGCCGCCATCCTCGCGGTAGAAGCGGGCAAACACGTCTATGTCGAGAAGCCCGTGTCACACAACATCCGCGAAGGGCGGCTGCTTTTGGAGGCCGCCCGCAAGCACAACCGCGTCGTGCAGGTCGGCATGCAAAGCCGAAGCACCGCCCACAACCGCCGGGCGATCGAAATCATCCGCTCGGGAGAGATCGGCGACGTGCTCGTGGCCAAGGCCTGGAACAGCCAACTCCGCAGCAGCATCGGGCGGCAGCAGCCGAGCGATCCGCCGGCCCAGCTCGACTTCGACCTGTGGCTCGGCCCGGCCCCCGAACGGAAGTATCAATCGAACCTGCTCCACGGGGTTTGGCGGTGGTGGTACGACTTCGGGGCCGGCGACATCGGCAACGACGGCGTCCACGACATCGACGTCGCCCGCTGGGGCCTGGGCGTCGCCACGCAGCCCAGCACGGTCGCCGCCCTGGGGAGCAAGTTTTTCTTCGACGACGACCAGGAATTCCCCGACACGCAGTATTGCGTCTTTGAGTGGCCAGGAGATGGCAAGGCCGGCAGCAAACGGCAGCTGATCTTCGAGCAGCGGATCTGGTCCCCCTACGTTCAGGACGGCTACGAAAACGGCGCGGCCTTCTATGGCACCAAGGGGGTGTTGCTGCTGGGCCACACGGTCGGCTACCAAGTTATCAAATCGGGCAATCAGCCCGGCGAGAAGGGAACCGGCCAGGCCGACCTTCCCGCCCACCATCAAAACTTCCTCGACTGCATCCGCGCGAGCAGCCGGCCGGCCGCGGACATCGAGGAGGGGCATCTTTCGACCTCGCTGGTGCATCTGGCCAACATCGCCTGCCGCACGCAAAGGACGCTGCACCTGGACCCGGCCAGCGAAACGATCCGCGGCGATGACGAGGCGGCCAGGCTGGTGCGGCGGACCTATCGCCCGGGTCACTGGGCCGTGCCCAAGGGCGTGTAGGCCAGCCTCTGGGCCTTCAGTGCCCGGTGGCGGAAGCACCACAGGGGGGATTCTTGCGACAGCCTTCACCGGCAGAATCCCGCCCTCCCGCGCAAGCTGAACTGGGGCGTCCAGATTCGGGACACAAAATTCGCGTCACCCGCTATGACCCGCGAAAATGGACCGTCGCCATTGCGCGATTTGAGCTATGGTTTCCCACATGAATACCAACCGATACACCACGCCGCCTCAGAAACGTCGTCCCTCTCGGTACAAGGACACGGGCACCCTGTTCTGGGGCGGCACCGTCGTAGCGATCGGCTTATTGGCCGTGGCGCTCTATTGCCTGCTGACGAATTGCCTGTCGGTGTAAAGCCCCGCCCCTGGTAGCGCGGCAAATCCGGCTGGTCCTTCGCCAAGGGCTCTCCTTCGCCCAGCGGGTGCCACGTCCCACGCTTGCGTGGGCGTGCTCCGCATGCGCCAACGCAGGGGGGCAGCTGAAAAGCGCCAGAGTTCAGGCGGGATCTCCTGAAGTCTGGCGACTTCAGCTACGTGATGCCGCCCCGGCAACTCACTCGCCCGTTGTCGCTTCGCCCGCCGGCGGAGCGATGGCGAAGATGCGGTCGTTGTTCGAGATGAACAGCACCCCGTTGGCGACAATGGGCGTGCTGTAGACGGCATTGCCCATGTTTACCACGTCCCAGCGGCCAGGGTCGGATTCCTTGACGTTGATCGGGTAAAACTTGGCCTCGCCGTCTTCGTCCTTGATCTCGCGCATCGCCTTCTTCGCGTCGGCGGAGAGGTTGAAGATCGAAATGTCTCCATCCTCGTCGCCGATGTAGATCTTGTCCCCGACGATCAAACCCGAGCCCCACGACGCCGCCAGCATGTCGTAGGTCCAGTTGATTTTGCCGGTCTGGGCATTGAGGCAGTGGCAGATGCCGCTGAAATCGGCGATGAACAGGATGTCGTTTTTGATCACGACGGTTCCGATCGAACGGTGAAACTGCTCTTCGAAGTCGAGCGTGCCGTTGCCGTTGGCGTCGTGCTGGTCGAACTTCCAGACAACGCCGGAGTTCGGATTGGGCACGGCCATATCGCCCTCGGCTTCGACGACCGCCTGCGACCGCCTGATGGGAATGGGCGTTTTCGGATCGGCCCGGTTCACCGCCAGCATTTCGCTGATGTCGCCGCGCTTGGTCGGGTCGATGCACCACAGGATGCCGTCCCCTTCGCCGTGCTCGGGGTCCTGGCCGGTGCAGAAATAGACCTTGTTGTCGTAGACGACTGGCGTACTGATGATGTCGTTTCGCGTGCCGCGGCCGCCAAGTTCCAGAATCGTGTCCTTCGGATTGGCGTCGAACCTCCACAACAACTCCGGCTTGCCGCCGGTGCCTTTGTCGGCCTTGAAGCTGTAGAGCCAGCCGTCGCCGCCGCCGAAGAGGACCTGATCGACGCCGCCGATCGTGGCCACGGCGGGGCTCGACCACTGGCCGTGCAGGATGTTCTTGCCGGGGGAATTGTCGGTCCAGAAGACCTCGCCCGTGTTCTTGTCCATTGCCACGAAGCTGGGGGCGTCGGGAGCCGAGACCACCAGGTGCGAATCGTCGACGCCGTTGCTCGTGTTCACAAACAGGATGTCGCCCCACGCCGTGACCGAGCAGCTGCACATGTTGTGCTGGGCCGAGCCGAGCCTTTCCATCATATTGAACGCCCAGATCACGTCGGCTTCTTCCTTGTCGTCCGGCGTGACGAGCTTGAAGCCGCTGAGATTGGGGCCGCGCAGCTCGATAAAGAAGTCGCGGTCGGCCCCGTTCACCTTGGCCTGGAACTTCCACTTCTTAAGCGGGGCCTTGGCGGTTTCGTCGGCGGCCAGGGCAATGTCGCCGTCGGGCAGCTTCATGCCGGCCGCTTCGAAACTTGCCCGCACGTCGTTGGGAAGCTTGCCGCCGTCGAGGTCCTTTACGTAGCCGCCGACCTTGTCTTCCGCCGGGTCGTCGGCCCGCTTCAAATCGAACAGGCGGGCCGGCTCGCTCTTCACCGGGCCGTCGTCTTCTCCGTCATAGAAGCCTTCCACGTCGAGGCATTTCACCTCCCCGCGGCTGGTGACGAACCAGACCCGGTCCCCTTCCACCAGCGGCGAGCAGCAAATGCCCATGAGCGGCCAGTCGTGGACGCGGCCGGTGGGGAGCTTTTCGCTCGAATGCTGCCAGAGAAATTTGCCGGTCTTTTCATCGAGGCAGAGGAAGACGCCCAGGTCGAAATCGGCCGGATAGCGCTTCAGGTAGCCAGCGCCGTTATTGGTACCGACGAAGACTTTGCCCGAGGCCACGACGGCATTGCCATAGGTCTGGCTGCCCAGTTGCGTGACCCAGCGGATGTTTTTGGCGTCCTCGTTCTTCCAAGCACCGGTGCGGCGATCGAATTCGCCAGGGGCCCACTCGGTGAGAATGCCCGTGGCAGTCGGCGTGTTGTTGCGAATGGGCGAGCCGCCCCACTGCGTCCAGTCGCCGGGGGGCACGGTGCCGGCGCTTATCGGTTTGGAGTCTGCAGGATTGGATTCGGCGGGTTTGGATTCTGCGGGTGCCTTGCCTTCTATGGGAACCGCCTCAACAGGCGCTGCTTCCACCGCTGCCGGCGGAGCATCATCGGTTGTCAGACTGCTCGAGGGGCCGGCGCCGGTGACAGGAGGCGGCGCGGGGGCCGGCGCCGAGGGCTGGCAGCCGGGAACGAAC
>JAKEHX010000551.1 GCA_022614795.1 Planctomycetaceae bacterium
GAGTACGGGCAGGTTGAGGCAGGGCCGCTATCTTAGCACGCCGCTGGCGAAGCGAAAGCGCCGCTTGCCGCTGCGTCGGCCAGGACCTTTGCATTCTTCTGCCGCACGCGACCGGCCGGAATGGAAGGATCGGCTGCCATGAGCCGAGCGAGCATCGGGGCCTTGGCGGCTCCGGTGACGAGCCAGAGAATCTGCCTGGCCCGGTTGATGAGCGGATAGGTGAGCGTCATCCGCCGCCGGCCTTGACACTCGCCGGTCACGGCCACATCGCGGCCGGTTACTCCAAGCACCGCGTCGCCCGGAACGAGCGAAGCGGTATGGCCGTCCGCTCCGAGCCCCAAGTGGACGAGATCCAGCACGGCTGGCGTGCCGGCAAGCCGGGCCAGCTCCGCGGCATAGTTGTCCGCGGCCATTGCGAGATCAGCTTCGTCCACGGGCATCGCGTGAATCCGCTGCGGCGCGAGCGGCGCCTGCGAAAGGGCCTCGCACAGGTGGGTCAAATTGCGATCGGCGTGGCCGGGAGGCGCCACGCGCTCATCGACCTGGAAGATGTGGATGCCTGGCCAGGGCACATCTTCCTTTGCCAGAGCGCGGAGCATTTGCCACGGCGTTTGCCCGCCGCTTACGGCCAACGAGAACAAACCGCGCAATTGCACCGCCGCCCGCGCCTCGGCCGCGATGAGCCGGGCCGCGGCCAGTGCGACGCCGGCCGCGTCAGGAAAGATGTCGATCTGCATGAGAAGCCAGCGTACAGCCGAACCGCGGCGCGATGCCAGGGCGGGCCGTGCTACCGCCACCACTTCGGCACCAGGTTCCAAGTCCGCGGATCCCAGCTCGAACGCACGGGCTCGGCTGGCTCGGGCGGCGGCATGGGCCCCGGATTGGCCGGCGCTGCGGGTTTGGGAGGGGCGAATGCCGCCTGGGGCCGCGGGTTGGGCAGAGGAACATACCGGCTCAGATAGTTCGGCCAGTATCCGGTGACGAAGCGGTGCCCTTCGCCCAGCCTGCCGTCCTGCACATTGAACTGGGCACTGGCTACCGACTTGAGCAGCTCGCTGTGTTCCGCGTCATCGAAGTGGAAATCGAACACCTCCACGTCATCGATCCACACTTCGCCCGCTCCCATCAGATCGAAGCCGACGCGGACATCCGTGAGCCCCTCCTCCGGCAAATTGGGAAAGCTGACGTGGCAGCGGGTCCAAGTGGTCGAGAGCCTGGTGGGCGCCGGTCGGCCCAAGTCATCGAGTCCTGCCGTGCCCCATTGGTAATACACTTGACCGTTGTGTTTCCCTTCGATCGCCAGTCGCAATTGGGGCTGCCTGGCCTGGTCGGCCACGCGAATCCAAGCAAACACGGCAGCGCGGCCTGTCGGGCGCAGCTCGAATGGTTCGCTGCGGACCCACACGATCGGCGGCGGCTGGCCATCCATGGGGCGGCTGACCAAATGCAACGAAGCTTGCCCCGCCGGCGGCGCTCCGGGCGGTAAGTTTCCTTGCCGCTGGTCGATCGAGACCTCGGCCCCCGCGGATTTTGGGGGAACGCTGCCAAATACCCAGCCGGGAATCTGTCCCGCCATGCCCGCGGCCTGAAACGACGGATTGGCGAGCGCCTCGCGGGGCTTGCTGCGGGGAAGCGTGTTGATCCGCAGCTTGGCGTTGCGGATCAGCTCAATGAGTCCAGGGGCGGGGTCGCCCAGGAAGGCGGCGCGATAGTCGGCGACGCTCGCACGGCCGCTGTTGAGCTCGCCTCCCGCCAGGTCGTAGGGGGCCAGCGTGATCGACCAGGTCAGCCCGCCGGCCACGTCGTCGATTCGCGCCGGCCGCTCGTCAGCATAGGAGATGACTTGCAAGCCGTCGCCGCCGGCAAAATCGATTTCGACGCTGGCGGACCAGGGCGTGTCGTTGACGACGTAGAACCAGGTTTTCCTGTCGCGGGACAGCGACCGCACGACGATGCCGCGTCCGACCGCGTCCGATTTTGCCTGGGCCGTCGCGAACGGCTCGGCGGGGAGGCGGCGAAAGACCTTGATGAGCGGGGCCAGGGCCTGCTCCTGTCCCAGTGGCAATAGGGCCCCGCCGTCGATCAGCTGCGGCGAGTCGTGGACCGCGATGCTGTGGACCAGGCGCTGTCGGTTGGCGGCGTCGGCCGGCGAAATCTGCGCAAGTAGCCAGGTATAGGTCTTGTCCGCTCCGAACGGGCTGACGCTGTCAAACGCGGGCAGCGCGAGTGCCGACGGCTCGTGGTAGTGAATCGCCGGCGCGCCGCGCTTGCCGGCGAATTGGGCGTCGAGATCCGCGGACTGGTTCCAGTGGTTCACCAGCGACTGATGCACTTCGCTAGCGCCGGCGGCGACTCGATACGGCCGCGGCAGGACGATCCGCTCGTCCTGGCGCAGGGCCGCCGTGTCGATGCCGAGCCGGGCCAAGAGCGGCTGGGCCGCGTCGGCCGGCGGCAACATCGGCCGCAGCGCCTGTTGAACGTCGCGATCGCCGAGCAGATCGGCCGGCAGCAGGTAGAGCCGCGCGGAGCGGCGGACGCGGGCCAGATCGGCTTGCATCTGGCGGTACATTGCGGTCAGCCTCGCTTGCCGCCAGGCGAGCCAGTCCTTGGCCCCTGCTCCGTGCAGGAAGCGGTCGCGGGCATCGAAAGGTGCAGCTCCCATGGCGATCGGAATCGCCGCGCCGGTATCGTGCTCGAAGAGGGCGATCGTCTTGTCGTCGTAGCTGGCCGTTTCGTCGGGAAGAATCGCGTAACTTTGGGCGGTCCACTGCATCGCGACGCCGCCGAACGAAGCGTGCTGGCCGTAGCGGGCGGCTAATTCAGCGACAACGCTGCGAAGCACTTTCTGGACGCGGTCGTCGAGGGCGTTGTAATAGACACCCTGTCCAAGCGGCGCGCCGTGGCTGGCAATCCACGAGCGGCCGTCCTTGCCAATCGGCTCGATGCCGTCCGATTCGGCGCTCTCGGCCAGCCGCCACGCCTCAAGCTCGGGAATGGGCGCGGTGAGCTGCACCGCGGGAATCACTTGAATTCCGGCCCGGTCGCACAGCCGCAGGATCAGCTCCAGCACGTCCTTGCGAATGGGGTCCTGGCCGCTTTCGAAGTAGATGCCGGTGTCGTACTTGGGCGTTGCTCCGAGGATCTGGCTCGGATAGAGCGCGCCCCCTTCGTGTACGACGCTGAGCACGACGGCGTTATATCCGCCGTGCTTGAGGGCCGAGACCATCCGCTTGCCCGCCTCGTAGAACGTCAGCCAATCGTCGAAGACGCGGCCCGTGGCGGGATCGAGCACTTCGCCTGCTGAGAAATTCTCGGCGAGAAGTGGCCGGTCGAAATAGGCGGTGAAGGTTCGGGCGGCGATTACCGACGGCGGAATCGCGAGGGCCGGAGGCTCAAGCGGGCCGGCCAGCACGTTGATCTTGCCCACGAGGGCTGGCCGGTCGTCCCGGCGATTGGTCAATAGCACCCAGGGGGAGCGCGTCCGCGGCCAGAACAGCAGCCGATGCCGCTTCACTTCGGATTTGTGGCCGGCCGCCGGTGCGGGCACTTCGACGCCCGAATCCAGACCGATCGGCTGCACCTGTCCGGCGGCATTGGGCTCGACCAGACTGATGCCCAGCGTCTGCTCGAAATCGCTCGCGTACTCGACCTCCAGAACGTGGGGCTGGCCGGGCGATTCGATCGCCAGCGGATACGCCTGCCAGCCGCGGGGGGCGAGTTCGATCCAGGGGCGGCCGAGGAGATCCTCTTTGGTTTTAGTCGGCCCGCTGGCGAGCTGCTGCCCAGCGAGATTTGGAATGCGGCGGAGCGTCGGCATCCGGGCCATACGCTCCCACCACGACGAATTGGCCGGGTCCAGCTCGTAAGCGGTCTTCCAGTTGCTCGCAGTCCGATCGATCGGCCGCACAAGCGCGACCACCACGACTTGCACCTTGCGCTGGGCGATCGCATTCGGCTTGATGAGGGCGCTGGTGAGCCGCTTGGGAATGAGGGCCAGCTTGAAATCATAGACTCCCTCCGCCTGTGGCAGCGGAACCGAAAGGGCGATCGGGTCGCACTCGCCGGCGGCGTTGGTCTTGATGTTGTAATCGTCGCTGGCGATCTCTTCGTCGCTGCGGGCCGGGGTGATCGAAGTTTCCAGCTCATAGGTGGTGTTGGCGTCCAGGTCGAGCGCTCGCGGCTGCACTTCGAGCTCGAGCTTCTCGCCTGGCGCGAAGACGAGCGAATCGCGGGCCAGGGCGACGGCCAGGCCATCGCCGGGCGTGCGCCGCGCGAGCAGGCGGTTCCCTTGTCCGTCGAGATCCAGCTGCGCGAATGATTTAACGGCGCGGGTCAGCGGAATCTCGATGGGGTCGAGTTTGTCGGCGCCCGGCGCGGTCAACTCAATGACGAGCTTCGCATCGTCCGGCGCCTGGACGCGCAGATCGACCCCGTCGTAGATCCGCGGCGTGCGAGGAAAGACTTGCAGCATATCC
>JAKEHX010000552.1 GCA_022614795.1 Planctomycetaceae bacterium
CAAGTACTGAAATACTCAGAGGTTGTGATTCTTTCGTAGTTGAAGTCGCCAGACTTCAGGTTTTTCCGCGGATTCGGAACTCTGGCGAGTTCCGCTACGGAATTCATTCACAACCTCTCCGTACGCAGTGCGATGCCTGCGGCCTCGCTTACGCTGCCCCTTGGTCGCGATATACTGGCGGGCCGACTGAGACGACTCGATCACACATTTCGGGCGCCATGAAAACGATCAATCAGCAGCGTCTGCTCGGCCGGTTCTTGCGTTACGTCCAGATCGACACGACCGCGGGCGAGCCGGGAGGAGCTTATCCCAGTTCGCCCGGGCAGCTCGCGCTGGGCAAGCTGCTGGCCGATGAGCTGCGGGAAATGGGACTGGCGGATGTCGAGCACGACCAGCACGGCCTGGTTTGGGCAACGGTTCCAGCGACGATAAGACCAGCGGGAAAGGAGCCGCTTCCGGTCGTGGCTTTCAACGCCCACGTCGATACCTCGCCCGAAACGACCGGCAAGAATGTCAGGCCGCACGTCATCAGGAACTACAAAGGAGGTGACATCCCGCTGGGCGAAGCAGCAGGCACACTCCGCGCGCCGTCAGCGGCTAGCGGCACACGGAGTGTGCCTACAACCAAGGTGATCCGCACGGCCGACAATCCCGAGCTGGCCAGGCTCGTCGGCAAGACGATCATCACGACCGATGGCACGACGCTCCTCGGCTCGGACGACAAGTCGGGCGTCGCCGTGATCATGGAGCTGGCCCACCACCTGGTCGAGCATCCGCAAATTCCGCACGGGCCAGTGCGTCTGCTCTTCACCTGCGACGAGGAAATCGGCCACGGCATCAACCACGTCGATCTGGCCAGGCTCGGGGCTACGGTTTGCTACACGCTCGACGGCAGCGGTGCGGGGGACATCGACACCGAGACCTTTTCGGCCGACCTGGCCGTCGTGACCGTCCGCGGGATCAACATCCATCCCTCGATCGGCAAGGGGCGGATGGTCAATGCGGTCCGCGTCGCCTCGGCCCTGATCGACCGGCTGCCCAAGGGGACGCTCTCGCCCGAAACTACTGACGGCCGCGACGGCTTTTTGCACCCCTACACGGTCGAAGGGGGCGTGGCCGAAGTGAAGCTCAAGATTCTCCTCCGCGATTTTCAAACGGCGAGCCTGGCCGAGAAGGCCCAGCTTATTGAAAAGGCGGCCCGCGAAGTCGAAACCGAGTTTCCCCGCTCGCAGATTGACGTGCAGGTGATCAAGCAGTATCGCAACCTGGGGGACGGTCTGGCCCGCGAGCCGCGGGCGGTCGCATTCGCCCAGGAGGCCCATCGCCGTTTGGGGCGCGAAGCGAAGCTGACGATCATCCGCGGCGGCACCGACGGCTCGCAGCTCACCGAGCGGGGCCTGCCCACTCCGAACCTCTCCACGGGAGAGCACAACCCGCACTCGCCGCTCGAATGGACCTGTCTGGAAGAGATGGTCCAGGCGGTGGAAGTTCTTGTCGAGCTAGTGCAGGTTTGGGCGGGGAAGTGAGTTCAAGTTCTTACGGCGCAATATCGAACTTGACTCCCTGCGCCAGCGGCAGGTCGCCGCCGTAGTTGAGCGTGCAGGTTTGCCGCCGCATGTAGGCTTTCCAGGCATCGGAACCTGCTTCGCGGCCGCCGCCGGTCTCTTTCTCGCCGCCGAAGGCCCCGCCGATCTCGGCGCCGCTGGTGCCGATGTTGACGTTGGCGATGCCGCAGTCGCTGCCGGCCGCCGAGAGGAATTGCTCGGCCTCGAGGAAGCGGTCGGTGAAGATCGCACTCGACAGGCCCTGCGGCACGTTATTGTGCAAGGCGATCGCCTCGTCGAGCGCCCGGTACGTCAGCACGTAGAGGATCGGTGCAAAAGTCTCCTGCTGGACGATCGCCATGTCGGGATGGGCCGCAATAATCGTCGGCTGCACGTAGAAGCCCGGCCGCTTGATCCGGCTGCCGCCGCAGATAAGCGCCCCTCCCTGACGCTGAGCCTCTGTCACGGCTGCCTCGAATTGCTGGACCGCAGACTCGCGAATCAGCGGTCCCAACAGCACGCCGTCCTCCCATGGGTCGCCCGGCTGAATCGACATGTACGCCGCGGCCAGCCGCTTGACGAACTTGTCCGCCACCGACTCGTGGACGATCAGCCGCCGGAGCGTGGTGCAGCGCTGCCCCGCCGTGCCCACCGCGGCAAAGAGCACGGCCCGCAAGGCGAGATCCAGGTCTGCCGATTCGGTGAGGATCAGGCCGTTGTTGCCGCCCAGCTCCAGAAGGGTCCGGCCCAGCCGCTGGGCGACGGTCGCGGCAACGGCCCGGCCCATGGCCGTGCTCCCCGTGGCCGAAATGAGCGGCAGCCGCTGGTCGGCTGCGAGTTGTTGGCCGATGTCGCGGCCGCCGATCGTGAGGTTGAGCAGTCCCCCCAGCCCCGGCTCGAGCACGCGATTGACGATCGTCTGCACGGCGATCGCGGTGAGCGGCGTCAGCTCCGACGGCTTCCACACGACCGGATCGCCGCAGACGAGAGCGACCGCCGCGTTCCAGGCCCACACCGCCACGGGAAAATTGAACGCCGTGATGCAGCCGCTCGGACCCAGCGGATGCCACTGCTCGAACATGCGGTGGCTGGGGCGCTCGCTGGCGATGGTCAGGCCGTAGAGCTGCCGCGAGAGGCCGACGGCAAAGTCGCACATGTCGATCATTTCCTGGACTTCGCCGAGCCCTTCGCTCTTGATCTTGCCGGTTTCGAGCGTCACCAACAGGCCCAGGTCGCTCTTGGCCTCGCGCAGGGCGTTGCCAATCTGCCGCACCACTTCGCCCCGCTGCGGCGGCGGCACCAGTCGCCAGCTTTTGAAGGCAGCGGTGGCCGACGCCAGCGCCGCGTCGCAGGTGGCCCGGCTCGCGCCGGCGACGCGCGCGATCGACTCGCCGCTGGCCGGATTGAGCGAAAACAGCTCCTCGCCGCCGGGAGGCTCCATCCACCGGCCGGCATAGAGGCCGGAATTCAGGGGCTTGATGCCGAGTCGCGAGAGAACGTCATCAAACACGGCAGACTCCCTTCGCACAACCAGGACTTTTCGATTTAACGCCAAGGCGCAAAGGCGCGAAGGCGCGAAGAGGTACAGAGAAAATGTGTGCTATTGATTGCCGACCACCCCTTCTCATCTTTGCGCCTCTGCGCCTTCGCGACTTTGCGTTTCTATCGAGCGCGCCACTTGCCCAGAACCTCGTCCAGAATCTCCACGGCCGTGTCGGCTTGTTCCTTCGTAATCACCAGCGGCGGGCAGAAGCGGAGCGTATTGGTGCCGCAGCCCAAGAGGAGCAGTCCCCGGCGGAAGCAGAGCTGCACGATTTCGTCCCGCTCGGTCGAGGCCGCTTCTTTCGTCGTGTGGTCGCGGACCAGCTCTACGCCGATCATCAGCCCCAGACCACGCACGTCGCCGATCAAGCGGTGCCTGCCGGCCAGCTCGATCAGCCGCTGCTTCAGATGCGCCCCGACAACGCGGGCGTTTTCCATCAGCCCCTCTTCGAGCAGCTTGATCGTCTCCAGGCCGGCGACGCACGAGACCGGATTGCCGCCGAAGGTGCTGGCGTGCGAGCCGGGACCCCAGTCCATGATTTCGGCCCGGGCGATGATCGCCCCCAGGGGCATGCCGCTGGCGATTCCCTTGGCCAGGCAGACGATGTCGGGCACGACCCCCCAGTGCTCCAGGGCGAACATTTTGCCCGTGCGACCCATGCCCGACTGCACCTCGTCGGCGATATAGAGGATGCCGTGCTGGTCGCACAGCCGCCGCAGCTCGCGGTGGAACTCCGGCGGCGGGACGATGTAGCCCCCTTCCCCCTGAATCGGCTCGACGATGAGGCCAGCCACCTCTTGCGGCGCGACGGTGCGTTTGAACAAATCTTCCAGCTGGTTGAGCGACTCCAAACAGCATTGCGGAGTGCGGAGTGCGGAATGCGGAGTGGCGGACTGATTCGTCTCCATTCCGCACTCCGCACTCCGCACTCCGCACTCGGCTCCTCGTTTTTCGCACCGATAACAATTCGCATAATCGATATGACTCACCAGCGGGATCAGCGGGGCAAAGCCGCGGCGCTGCACGACTTTGCTGCCGGTCAGCGACAGGGCGCCCATCGTCCGGCCGTGGAAGGCGCCGAAGAAGGCGATCATGTGCTGGCGGCCCGTGTTATAGCGGGCCAGCTTGAAAGCAGCTTCAACCGATTCGGCGCCGCTATTGGTGAAGAAGACTCGCTTGGCGCCGCCGCCGGGTGCGATTTCCGCCAGCTTGCCGGCCAGGTCCCCCTGCGGCGCGTAGTAGAAGTCGGTCCCCGACATGTGCAGGAGCTTGCCGGCCTGTTCGCGGATCGCCGCCACCACGCGGGGATGGCAATGACCGGTCGAGCAGACGGCGATGCCAGCCGTGAAATCGAGGAAGCGGTTGCCGTCGACGTCTTCGATGACCGCGCCGTAGCCCCGCTCGACCGCCAGCGGATAGACGCGGGTGTACGACGGCGACGTGAACTGCTCGTCGGCGGCGATCAGCGCGCGCCCCTTCGGGCCGGGAAGATCGGTATGGAGATAGGGCACGGCCCCGCGAGCCGCATCTTTCGGTGGAATTACGCCCAGCATGGCAAACCCTCCCTGGAATCCTACGCCGGCATTATGACCGGACAAGGAATGTGCGGCCCAGGCCGATTTTGCGGGCTTTCCGGCCCAACCCGGGCGAAGCGGACGTTTCACCACGAAGGCACGAAGGACGCTAAGGAGAACGGCAAGAAAACTCGCCTTGCTCCTGCGGCTAGCTGGCGCCCTAGAATGGACACTGAAATGACTTCTGCATTTTGCAATTTCAGTAGTTCCAAGTCCGGCTAGATCAGCATAGGTGAACGCAAGAGGGTTCCTCAGAATGGTTTGTGTCAACAGACCAAGCCAAGGAGGG
>JAKEHX010000553.1 GCA_022614795.1 Planctomycetaceae bacterium
AACGCCCCAAATGCCCGCGGATGCGACGCAATCAGCGAGCCGCCGGCGGGGCCGACATCGGTGCAGAACGAAACGAACGGCTGCTGCATGGCGACGATTTTGTTGGCATCGGTCATGCTCTCGGGCAGGGCGAACGCGCCGTTATGGACGAGGCTGAAGAATGTGTCCCAGGGATCCTCGCCCGTGGCTTTGGCGATTTCGGCGATGCTTTGGCCGGAGAGCTTGGCATAGCGCGGCTCGTCCGTGCGGCCGATGATCACGCGACTCCAATCGTGACCGACGTGCCGATACCAATTCTCCCAACCGCCGGTCGTCTCCATTTCCTTGCGGATTTCGGCTCGCAGGGCGGGGTCGTCGAGTTTGGCGGTCAGAGCGGCCTGCCCCGCGGCGAAATGGCGGGGGTGAATGAACGCAGCGATTCCCAGACCGTTGTTCACGTAGGGGTAGATGTCGGCGGTGACTTCGTGACCGGCGCCGCGGGCCGCTTTGATCTTGGCGATGGCCAGGGCCATCTTGTCCCAATTCTGCCGCCCAGCCGTTTTGAGATGGAAGATATGGACGGGCGTTTTGCCGCGGCGGCCGATTTCGAGGGCCTCGTCGATGGCCTCGGCGAGTTGATCGCCTTCGTTGCGCATGTGCGTGTAATACCGCCCGCCGTAATCACCGGCAACTTCGGCCAGCGCGGCGATCTCGTCGGTCGTGGCATACACGGACGGCGGGTAGATGAGCGCGGTCGAGACGCCGATGGCGCCCGCCTCCATCGCTTCGCGCACGAGGGCCCGCATCGCATCCATCTCGGCGGGACCAGGGCGGCGGTCGGCATCGCCGAGCACGATGCGGCGGACCTGGGTGTGGCCCACGGTCTGGGCCATGTTCAGTGGCAGGCCTTTCTGCTCGATGGCTTGGAAGTATTCGGCCATTGTCCGCCAGCCGGCCTTGCGAGCTTCTTCTTCGTCGAGCGGCGCGGCAGAAACCCCTTCGCCGGCATTGATCGTGGTGATGCCCTGCGTCAGCAAGTTCATCGCCGTCCCGCCATCGCGGAGCATCGGTGTGGCCGTTTGCCCCATCATGTCGATGAAGCCGGGGGCCACGATAAGATCGGCGGCGTCGATCGTCCGCCCGCCATTCGCCGCGTCGATCCGGCCGATCTTGGTGATCTTCCCGGCCGCGATTCCCAAGTCAGCCCGATACCACGGCGCACCGGTCCCATCGACGATCCGCCCGCCGCGAATCACGAGGTCAAACGGATCCTCGGCGCGGATTGCAGCGGGCGTTGAAGTAGATACAGCCAGAACGATCGCGAGCAGGAATCGGCGCATGATGTTGTCCGTCAGGATGCTTCGTCGTTTGATATGGCCGCTAGGTCGCTCGCCTTCCACTCACCAGACGGTAGATCACTAGCAGCAGCATGGATCCGCCGACGGCGAGAAACAGGCTCCGGAGATTGAATCCGTCCACGGTCCCCCAGCCGATGCGGGTGGCAATGAATCCGCCGACGAGTCCGCCGACAACCCCCAAGATGATCGTCAGGAAGATTCCGCCAGGATCGGGGCCAGGCATGAGCAGCTTGGCAATCATTCCCGCGATCAAACCCATGACGATCCAGCTGAGAATGCCCATGGTGAATCTCCCGCGCGAGTGGTGAAGCGGAACAGCGCCATTCTAGCCGCTCGCGGCAAGCGCTGCCGGAGGCGAACAATGCGAGAGCGACCGCCGCTGGCTATTCGGTGCTGTTGGCTATTCTGTCTTCAGGAACCGCTCGATCCGCTTGAGCAGTCCCGCCAGCATTTCGGGGTCGTAGCCGGCGTAGAAGCTGATCACGGAAACCATTCCCGCCAGCCGCACATATTGCCCCTGCGTCGGCGCGACAATGGCATCGGTGGCCAACACCAAAAGACCCGACAAGACCAGCGTGTACACGCCGAAGCCGCGCATGATGGCCGAAGCATAGTGCGTAAAGAGCTCGCGGGGATTGGCGTCGGTCGAGGGCTGTGCTGGAGTTCCCAATAGTCCGCGACCGGCAATGGGGCTGGCAAACCGCGTGCGCTGGCCGAATGCTCCGAGAACGGCAGCAAGCATCGAGAGAATGCCCACGTTGGTGATCGTCCAGAACAGAATGATGATCACCGAGTAGCCGGCCGCTTCGAACGCATTGGTCGTGCGCGCCACGGAATCGATGAACGGCTGGGTGGCGATGAGCGTGCCGCCGGCGAACAGCGCGAACCAGAGTAGCAGCGAGGCCGAGCTGAAGAAGAGCTCGCGCCAGCCGGCCGTGACCTGTGACTCCTCGAACTGCCGTTCAAAGTCGGCGCGTTCCTGTTCCACTGGCGGCGCTGTCGGCGGTGGACGATCGACACGCGGCAGCGGCTCATCGCTGGTGGGTTCGGACAGGCGCTCGGCAGTCGAAGTTTCCGCAATCATGGCCAGGCTCCCTGAAGAGGCTTGCCAGCTTGAGCGCAATTCTCGGCTCGTTGCAACAACTCCGCCATACCCTGCACAGGGTAGGCGGCACACACCCGCTCACCATGCTAAGGATGCCGCAGCAGCTTGACGATCAATTCGGCCCGCGAATGGACCCCCAGCCGCTGAAAGATCGCCTTAATATGCGTATGAACAGTATGAGGACTTTTGCAAAGCTGGTGGGCGATTTCGGTCTCACTGCGGCCTTGAAGGAGATGCTCCACGATTTTCTTCTGGGCAATCGTCAGTTGCTCGGACGGAGTGGGGGAGGGGTCCTTGGCGGCTTGAAACGTGCTTTCGTTTTCCGGCGAAATGCGCTCGGCCAACGGCGACGACGTCACGGCGCAGTGCACACCGCCGAAGCGGATCTGATCGCCGATGCTGAACTCACACCGCGACACCGGGCAATCGTTGAGAAACGTGCCATTTGCGCTTCCCAGGTCCTCGAGGGTCGCCAGCTTGCGGCGGCAGACCACGAGGGCGTGCCGGCGCGAAACCGTGGCGTCGGACAATATGATCTGACACCGCTTGCCGCGGCCGACGACATATTCCCCCTGCTCCAAACAAAAGGGCAGGTTGCCCTTGACGGCACTGGTGGTGACAAGCCACATCACCCCCTCCGCGGGAAACTGGTGATTGGTCTTAGGTAGCAGGGACACTCCGTGTGCCGTCTGCTAGCCGCTGGGGCTGCGACGGCCAGACACCTGCTGAGAGATTATCGCAATCCAGCGAAAAAACCGGGCCGCGACGTTAGAATTCTGGCTTGCGACGCGGGCATGATCACCGGACAGGCCCTGGTCGTGGATGGCGGGCGCACGGTCTGACCGGCCAAGGGCAGCGACAAATCCGCGCATTCGCGGTATAGTGGACAAAACGCCAATGCCGATCACCCGCCACTTTATCGACTGGTCGCAGCCGGCCCTGCCAGTGGCGGCCGATTGGCTCGTCGAGCGCGCCGCGCGTGGCAGCCAGCTCGATCTGGCCGGTACGATTGTGGTCGTGCCCGGTGCGCGGGCCGGGCGGCGGCTGCTCGAGTTGCTCGAGCAGCGGGCGGCATCTGGGTCGCTGGAGTGGACGCCCCCCACGATCACCACCGAACACGGCCTCCCTGAACTGCTCTATCTCCCGAAGCGGCCCTTCGCCAGCCAGCTGACGCAGCAACTTGCCTGGTCGTCTGCACTGCAAGAGATGGCGCCCGCGGACCGGCGTCATTTCCTGCCGCATCCGCCGGCCAGCGGAGAGACCGCGCGTTGGCTCGCGCTGGGCGAAATGCTGCGGCGGCTGCATGTGGAACTGGCGGGAGACGGGCTCGACTTCAAGGATGTACTGGCCGGCGGCGGCCGGGTCGAGGGCTTCGCCGAGCACGAGCGCTGGCAGGCCTTGGCCGATGTGCAAAGCCGCTACTTGCGAAAACTCGATCAGGTGGGCCTGTGGGACATTCAAACGGCCCGGCTCGTGGCGATTCGCCAGCGCGAACCGCAAACCGACCGAGACGTCGTGCTGTTGGGTATGGTCGATCTGAACCGGGCCCAGCGGCAGCTCTTGGATTCGGTAGCCGACCGTGTCACGGCGCTCGTCTTCGCGCCGCCGGCGCTAGTCGATCACTTCGACGCGCACGGGTGCCTGGTGCCGCAGAAATGGGCCCAGGTTGCCCTGCCGCTTCGCGACGAGCAGGTGACGCGCGTCGATGGTCCGGCCGACCAGGCCGAGGCCGTGTCGCACTGGCTGGCCTCGCTGGGGGGCAAGTACCGGGCGGATCAGATCGCGGTCGGAGTGCCTGACCAGCGCCTGGCACCCACACTCGCGCGGCAGCTCGGTCAGTCCGGCGTGGCCTCGCGGTGGGTCGAGGCCAAGCGGCTGGCGGAGACCGGGCCCTATCGGCTGCTCAAGGTTGCGGCCGACTACGTCGAGCGCGAGCGGTTTGCCGACCTGGCCGCCTTGGTGCGGCATCCCGACGCCTTCGACTGGGTGATCAAGCACATTGATCGGCCGGCGCTTGCCGGGCAAGATCCGCTGACGGTGCTCGATAAGTACGCCACGGCGTGCGTGCCCGCGGCACTCGACGCCCACCGCCTCGCGCACGAGCCCGAGCTGGCCGCGGTCGATGCCATTTCGCGTGCGATTGGTGAGCTGCTCGCCGCTCTGCCGGTACAGCCCCAGCCGCTGACGCATTGGGCGAAAGCGTTTCGGAGTTTGCTTGCCGCCGTTTATGGCCCGCGCGTGCTCGATCGCAACCAGCCGGACGATCGATTTTTGATGAATGCGTTGTCCGCGATCAACGAGGGACTTGCGGAGCTGGACCAGATCCCGCCGCCAATGGTGCCGAAAGTGGGCCTGCGGGAGGCCTTCGAGCTGGCCGTGGCCCCGCTGGCCAGTGCGCCCTTGCCGCCGCCTGCCGATGGGAACGTCGTGCAGATTCTCGGCTGGTTGGAATTGCCGCTGGACGACGCCCCGGCCCTGATCGTGACGACCTTCAACGAGCACTTCGTACCGCAATCGACCGCCAGCGACGGATTCTTGCCGAACCGGCTGCGGTGCGAGCTGGGCCTATTGAGCAATGACCGCCGCTACGCCCGCGATGCCTACGCCGCAAGCGTGCTGGCGCATTCGCGGGCCGAGTTGCACCT
>JAKEHX010000554.1 GCA_022614795.1 Planctomycetaceae bacterium
GACAATGCAGGGGGAGTTCGTCCGCGAGCTTGACGGCGATGTGACCTTTCTCGTTCAGGGAAAGCTGGTCACGATTGCGATCGATAAGCTTTCCGAGCGCGACCAGAAGATCGTGCGCGACCTGGCGGCGGGGAAGCAGGTTCCGGACGATCCGGCGCCTGCCAACAACCAACCAGCCGAGCCGGCCAGCCCCCAGCCCAGCGGCGCGAAGCCGGCCGAGGCTGATCCGTTCGCGCCGGTTGAGCGCGCAGAAGAGCCCGCCGCCAGCGGTACAGCACCGTCGCTGGCCAAGAAGCGATCGAAAGGCCCCGAAAGCCGCGTCTGGACCGATGTCTTCGGCCGCAAGGCCACCGGCAAGTTTGTCCGCGTCTTCGGGTCGAATGTCGTCGTCAGCCGGCCAGGCGGCCCGTTGACGATCGATTTCTTCGAGCTGAGCGACGCGGACCAGGCTTATGTCCGCGAGCTCTTGACGTGGCGGGGCGAGGAAGACCTCATCCCGGTCAAGCCGCCGCCGAAGCGCGAGGATGCTGAGGGTGACCCCGGGGCGCCAGCGACGAGCGACGATTCCGTTCCCGATTCCAATCCCGGCCCGCGCCTGGGTCCTCCGGGTGCAGGGGCGGGCCCAGCAGGCTCGGGGCTGGGTCCATCTGGGCTGGGTCCATCTGGCCGCGGTGGATTTCCCGGTCCGCGCCTGGGACCCTCTGGTCCTGGGTTCGGCCCTGCTGGCGGAGGTTCGGGTCCTCCCGGTGCTGGAATCCCCGGACCGCGCTTTCCGCCTGGATTCGGGCCGGCGGCCAACCCCGGCACGCCAGACACTCCAACGACCACGCCCTACAACCCTGGACCACAACCACAATCCTCGTTTCCTGGTCCGTCGGCGTCGCCTTACAGTCCTCCGCAGTCGGACTTTGTCAGCGAGTCCCAGCGACGCGCGGACGAAGTGGCTGAGCGGGCCCGCCGCGACGCGGAGCAGATGGACCAGCGCCTAAGCGACTCGATCCAGTCGAGCGCGAACATGTACCAGCGCGTGCCGATCTGCTCGAGCTGCCGCAAGCAAGTGACCGAAGAGCAGGCCAAGGGGACCTCGTGCCCGCACTGCGGCGCAAGCTGGTCGTTCAATCACTACGCCACGGGCACCAGCCGCTCCACGAGCCCCTTGCCGCTGGCGAAGCTCTCGGGCGCGTCTTCCGAGCGCTGGGTCCGTTTGGTGGTGATCATCGTGGCGGCCGTGGTTGCTGTCGTCGTGCTCTGCGGCGGGGCGATCGCCGTGGCCATGGCGATTGCCTCCGCCTCGCGCCCGGCGCGACAGTATCGGTCGAGCAATTTCTAGCGCGGCGCGCGAACCTGGCGAAAGCGAACCTCGGCGGCCTGCGATTGTCTGTCGCAATTTGGAACCACGCAGCGCGCATTTTGTTCTTCCCAGACGCGGCCCAAACGTTAGACTTGTTCTCGTTCCCTTGTCGCAACCCCAGGAGCTTGAACCACTGAAGTGACACAAGACGAATCCTCCACCCCGGCCGTTGAGCTAGTGGGCGTTCGCAAGGAGTTTGGCGAGCGCACGATTCTCGATGGCATCGATCTGGAGATCGCCCGCGGCGAGGTGTTGGTCCTCGTGGGACCGAGCGGCAGCGGCAAAAGCACGCTGCTCAAGATCGTGTCGGGGATTGAAACGCCCGATGCCGGCGAAGTGTGGCTGTCGGGCGAGTGCTGCACAAATACGCCCCCCTATCGCCGCCCGGTCCACACCGTCTTTCAGAATTACGCCCTGTTCCCGCATCTGGACGTCGCGGGCAACGTCGCCTTTCCGCTGGCGGTCGCCGGCATGCCGGCCTCGCGCCGCCAGCCGCTCGTCGAGCAGGCCCTGGGCTGGGTCCACATGCAGCGGCACGCCCGCCGCCGGATCGACGCGCTCTCGGGGGGCGAGAAGCAGCGCGTCGCACTGGCCCGGGCTCTGGTCGATCGGCCGCAGTGCGTCTTGCTCGATGAACCGCTCTCGGCCCTCGATCCGCACCTGCGGGCCGGCACGCTGGAACTGCTCGAGGAGCTTCAGGCGGAGCTGGGGCTGACGTATCTGTTCATCACGCACGACCGCGAGGAAGCCCTGCGGATCGGCCACCGCATTGGCGTATTGAACCACGGCCGGCTCGAGCAAATCGGCCCGCCCGAGGAGGTCTATCGCCGCCCCAAAACGGCGTTCGTCGCGTCGTTTCTGGGAAAGATCAACTGGCTGAGCGGCGTGAAAACTGCGAGCGGACGCGAACTCGAGATTTGCGGCTGCCACATCCCGATCGCCAGCCAGAGTGCGGCTGCTCCCGGCCTTCCTCCCGGCCCAGTCAAGGTCGGCCTGCGGCCCGAGGATGTACGGATTGGACCAAGCGGGCGGATTCAGGCCCGGGTCGTCAGCCGCCTGTTCTTCGGCGACAGCACCACGATTCGCGTGCAAGCGGCCGGCGATTGCGAGCTGGTGGTCGATCAGCGTCCCGCGAGCGACGCCGCGGTTGGCGACACGGTTTGGCTCGATTGGTCGGCCGATGCGATGCACCTGTTCGCGGGCGACGAGCCGGAAGGGCCCGCCAGCGACATTGCCGTCGGCGCGTCGCCGGCCGAGGCCGGCGTCAAGGAGCAGGTGCCATGAAAACAGCCGCTGCCCGCTGGCTGGCGCTGCCGGCCGTGCTCTACCTGGCGGTCCTGTTTCTGGGGCCGACGAGCGTCGTTTTGGCCTATTCGCTCTTGCGGCGCGACATCTATGGCGGCGTGCATCCCGAGTTTTCCACCGAAGCCTGGCGGATGGCCACCGACAGCATCACGCTGGGGATCCTTGCCCGGACGGTGCTGCTGTCCGCGGGTGTGACGGCCGCCAACCTGCTCTTGGCTTATCCATGTGCGGCCGCGCTCGCCCGCATGCCGCGCGAAAGGCGGGCCTTGTGGGTGCTGATCCTGACCTTCCCGATGATGACTTCCCTCCTGCTGCGCACCTATGGCTGGCTGAACCTGCTGCCGCTGGCGTGGCGGGGCACCTTGCCGGGGGTGGGCCTGGTGCTGACGTGCAACTACCTCCCCTTCATGGTGCTGCCGCTGCTCAAGGCCTACGAGCGGGCCGACCGGACGCTCGTGTTGGCGGCGCTCGACCTGGGGGCAACGCCATGGCAAGCCTTTTGGCGGGTGACCTTTCCCATCACGCTGCCCGGCGCGATTTCGGGGGCGGCCCTCGTTTTCATCCCGGTGAGCGGCGAATACCTGATCCCGCACTTCATCGGCGACGGCAAGGTGAGCGTCGCCGGGACGCTCGTGATGGAATGGTTCGACCACCGGCACTGGCCCTACGCGGCGGCGTGCGCGGCATGGCTGGCGGCGGTGGTGCTGGTGCCGATTGGCGTTTCGCTCGTGTGGAAGTCGCGCGAGCTGGCGGCGAAATAGGAGATGGTGGTTCCGTAGCTGAAAAGCGCCAGAGTTCAGGCGGGATTTCCTGAAGTCTGGCGACTTCAGCTACATGTTTTGCACTAACCTCCGATGCAACAAACACTCGAGCAGATTTCGCTGCGCTGGCTGGGCCGGGCGGCACTCGCGCTGGTGCTGGCCGGGATGTACCTCCCGGTCGCGATGACGGTCGTCTATTCGTTCAACGAATCGAAGATCGGCACGGTCTGGACCGGCTTCTCGCTCGACGGCTATCGCAACGTCTTTGCCCAGGAAGGGCTGCTTGGTGCGCTCTGGGCCAGCCTGGCCATCGGCGCGATCGCCAGCTCGCTTTCGGTCCTTGCGGGAACGCTCGCCGCGCTGGGCCTCTCGGCCTGGCGGCCCCGCACCAGGCTGCTTGCGCAGGGCGTGATAGCGCTTCCGCTGGTCACGCCGGATGTGATTATCGCCCTCTCGCTGGCCATGTTCTTTAGCGCCCTGCGCCTGGAGCAAGGCTTTGGGACCGTGATCGCCGCCCACTGCGTCTTCGGCATCTCATACGCCTTTGTCGTGATGACCGGAGCCGTGCAAGACCTGGATTACACGGTCTACTCGGCCGCGCTCGACTGCGGAGCGACGCCGTGGCAGGCCTATACGCGGGTCATCGTCCCGATACTGGCCCCCAGCCTTGTCGTCGCCTGGCTCTTTGTGTTCGCCCTCTCGTTCGACGACTTTTTGATTACGTTCCTCACCAAGGGCCCCGGCGCCGACACGCTGCCGATCAAGATCTACGGCCAGATGCGGTTCGGCATCAAGCCGGAAACAAGCGCTCTGTTTGTCGTGCTGTTTCTGGTCACGCTGGGCGGGGCGCTGGCGGCCAGCCGCCTGCTCAAGCCGGCGCAAGCGTCCACTTGATTCGAAAAATGTTCAATATGTTCAATTTGCAATGTTCAATTCGCAATTTGGAATTGGACGATCCGCAGATGTCGGACTGGGGACGATTGCAAATTGGCCATTGAACATTGCAAATTCAGTAGTTCCAAGTCCGGCTAGATCAGCATAGGTGAACGCAAGAGGGTTCCTCAGAATGGTTTGTGTCAACAGACCAAGCCAA
>JAKEHX010000555.1 GCA_022614795.1 Planctomycetaceae bacterium
GTACAGATGTTTGGCCCCGCCCAGGCCGCCGTTGCCAAGGCCGTCGCCGACTCGGTCGCCGCCGGCGTCATTCCTCAGAACAAGGCTGAAGACCTGGTCATCGTCTGCGGCGTCTTCATTCATTGGGAGGCCACCGACAACAAGAAGATCTATCAGTACAACTACGAGGCGACGAAGCTGGCGATCAAATGCGCGATGGAAGGCAAGCCGACAGTCGCGGAGATGATCGCCGGCAAGGAACAAGTCCATCCGTTCCGCGGGTTCTAGCAAACGGCGCAAGGGTTGCAATCAAGATTCTCCTTCAGCTCGACTCCGATCCGCACGCCAGCGTGTTCGACGCCGTCGTGGCCGTCGATGCGGGCGTCGATCAACTGCTGCAGTATTCCGAAGTGGAGCCGATGGAGGTCCGCGAGCTGGTGCACGGCGCGATGTTCACGCGCGGGCCGCAGGACCTGGCCAGCACGGCCATTTTCATCGGCGGGTCGAATGTCTCGGCCGGCGAGGAGCTGCTCAAACAGGTCAAGGCCTGTTTCTTCGGGCCGCTGCGTGTGTCGGTCCTGCTCGATGCCAATGGGGCGAACACCACCGCAGCGGCGGCCGTGCTCGCCGCGGCTAAACACGTCGAGCTGCGCGGCGCTGCGGCCACAGTCCTGGCCGGCACCGGGCCAGTTGGCCAGCGGGCAGCGAGGCTCTTGGCGCGGCAGGGCGCCAAGGTCCGCGTGGCATCACGTTCGCTCGACAAGGCCAGACTCGTTTGCGACACGATCGGCCAGCTCGTCGCGGATGCTGAGCTGACCCCCGTCGAGACGAAAGGGCCGTCGGAATCCGCGGCAGCCATCGAAGACGCGCAAATCGTCATTGCCGCGGGTGCGGCGGGCGTCGAGCTGCTCGCCGCGGATGCTCGCGCTGCCGCGCGGTCGCTGCGCGTGGCCATCGATCTGAACGCTGTGCCGCCAGCCGGCATTGCTGGAATCGAGGTTATGGACAAGGCAAACGAGCGCGGCGGGGCCCTGTGCTACGGGGCGATCGGCGTCGGCGGCACCAAGATGAAAATCCACCGGGCCGCGATTCAAAGGCTCTTTACCGCGAACAATCTGGTCCTGGATGCGGAAGAGGTCTTCGCCATCGGCCAGGAGCTGCCGTCGTAATCACCGGCCTGTTGGTTGCCCAGTTTGCCCACTTCGCCTTGCCCGCGAAGCAAGTAATAGGCACACTCCGTGAAGTAGTAGGCACACTCCGTGTGCCGTTGCCAAATCACGACACACGGAGTGTGCCTACAACTTTAGCCTGCTACTTTTGGCCTATAATGCTGTCGGAGCTGCCGATGTCGTCCGCGCTCGTCGCCCTGCTGCTGTTTGCCGCCGACGCCCCGCCCGCGGACGTCGTGCTCGTCGCGCCGCGCGAGTTCCTGCCGGCCCTCAAGCCGCTGCTGGACCATCGGCAGGCCCAGGGCCACCACTTCGGCTACATCAATAGCACGCAATCGGCCGATGCGATCCAGGCCGCCATTCGGCAGGCAGCCGCTGGCGGCGGACTGAAGTTCGTCCTGATCGTGGGCGACGCCGAGCCGGCTGCCCGCACCGACGCGACGATCCGCGCCCGCTCGGTCCCCGTGCATCTGCACAAGGCGGTCGTCAACGTGAAATGGGGGAGCGAGCCGGAGATTGCCAGCGACAACTGGTACGCCGACGTGGACGACGACCACCTTCCCGACGTGGCGATCGGCCGCATTCCCGCCGACACGCCGGCCGACCTCTCGCGCATCGTCGAGAAAATCCTGGCCTATGAACGAACGGCCGATTTCGGCCCCTGGCGGCACCGCGTCAATTTCATCGCCGGCGTGGGCGGCTTCAGCCCGCTGGTTGACGGCGTCCTCGAATCGGCCACGAGCAAGCTCCTCACCAGCGGCATCCCCGCGGCCTACGACACCCGCATGACCTACGGCAGTTGGCGCAGCCCCTACTGCCCCGACCCGCGGCTGTTTCACGCGACCACCGTCCAGCGGCACAACGAGGGCTGCCTGTTCTGGGTCTATATCGGCCACGGCCACGCGACCGGCCTGGATCGCGTCAGCATTCCGGGCGAGCGATTTCACATCTTCGACGTCGATGACTGCCGCGAGCTCAAGGCCCAAAGCGGCGCTCCGATCGCCGTCATGCTCGCCTGCTATACGGCCGCGTTCGACCAGCCGCGCGACTGCCTGGGCGAAGAGCTGCTGCGAACGCCGGGCGGGCCGGTCGCCGTCTATGGCGGCAGCCGCGTCACGATGCCCTACGCCATGGCCGTCATGGGCACCGGAATGATGGAGGAATATTTCCAGAGCCGGCCCGCGACGCTCGGCGAAGCGATCCTGGCCGCCAAGCGGCGGATGATGAAGCCGCTCGACGAACACAACCCACTCAAGGACGCCAATCGCCTGCTGCTCGACGGGATCGCCTCGATTCTGAGCCCCAGCCGCGATCTTCTGGAGGAAGAGCGCCGCGAGCACCTGCACCTGTTCAATCTGCTGGGCGATCCGATGCTGCGGCTGGCCCATCCGACCCAGATCAAGCTCGACGTCCCGCGCGAGGCCATTCCCGGCGCGAAGCTGCAAATCGCTGGCACGTCGCCGCTGGTGGGCCAGGGCGTATTGGAGCTGGTTTGCCGCCGCGACATGTTCAAAACGGCCCCGCCGCTGCGCGAGCGTTTCGACCCGACCGACAAGGGGCTGGCCGCCCTGCACGATGTGTACGTCGCGGCCAACGACCGCTGCTGGGCCCGCTGGGGCCTGGAGCTTCCGGGGGGCGAGTTTGCGACCGACATCTCCATTCCCGACGAGTGCCGCGGGCCCTGCCACGTGCGACTGCTCGTCGCCGACGGCAAGAGCTACGGCCTTGGGGCGGCCAACATCTTCATTCGCCAGCCGCCGCCGCCCGCCCCGACGACCCGGACCGAGCGTCAGGCGAATCACGAAGCGCCGGCGAGATGAACGGACACCGACACGTACTAGGCGCACAGCCCGTCGAGGCCGGTGCTTCAGCGCGCCAACCACACCGGTATTACCCCTAATACTTCCTTCTAAACGGAAAAATTCTCAGACCCTAAGACCCACAATTTGACCCAACCCTTGCTCACAAAATCACTTGCGCTTCCGGCCGCGCGTCGATCGTCAGCTCCCAAAAAAAACTCCCGTCCCCTCTTTCCGTCTGTGAACGGCTACGTCCCCACTTAGTTGTTGGCCCGCGACCAAGATAGTGGCGAAAAGCGCCCGTCGATGTCAAACTGTGGATCGCGTAGCCACTCCGTCAGTTGAGCGATGTTCTGAGCGAACCGCTCGTATTCCTGCGCGGGCAATTGGAGTTTCGCTTCCCGCAGAGCACTTTGAAATCGCGCAAACGTGATTTCAGGGGAGTCGTTCTTATGAAGCACTTGCGCAAGTAGCAGAAGCTCGGTCTTGGCACGCGGATGCTTTACATGGTTGATGACAGCCGTTGCGACTTTAGGACCACCGATCTGAATGAGCGCTAGTGCAGACACATAAACGTCGCTCCAATGTGTGCCATGAATTGACCCTGGTACAAGAGTCAGATTCTTGCACAGCAGGCTGGGGGCATCGTGGTCTCCTGCACGGAGCGAGCCGAGAAGGCGCGCGGCAGCGGCTGCCTGGGAGCCCTCCGGATCGTTGAGCTTTCCTTCAAGGCGCCACAACAGTATTCGCTTACTATCATTAATAGCGACTTCGCGCCAGCGGAGATGACGAGTTGCTGCGCTGACATCCTCGATGGAGAAGTCCTCCCCTTCCAATTGTCCAATACCATTGATAAGTGTACGAGATGGAGACTGCGCTACGGCAGCGCGATTACCTGTGAATATAATCACGGCAATCGCCAGATTGCCAGCCAGGCAAAGGTTCCAGGGCACTGTACTGTCTCCTCAGCTGTGTCGTTGACCGGATTTTCTGATTAA
>JAKEHX010000556.1 GCA_022614795.1 Planctomycetaceae bacterium
CCCTCCTTGGCTTGGTCTGTTGACACAAACCATTCTGAGGAACCCTCTTGCGTTCACCTATGCTGATCTAGCCGGACTTGGAACTACTGAAATTGCAAAATAGAAAATGCATCAAGGCTCATAGCCCAGGTTCGGGGCCAGCCACCGCTCGGCCTCGGCGAGCGTCATCCCCTTGCGGCGGGCGTAGTCCTCGACCTGCTCGCGAGTGATGCGGTCGAGCGCAAAATATCGCGCCTCGGGATGCGCGAAGTACAAGCCGCAAACGCTGGCCGCGGGCAGCATGGCAAACGACTCGGTCAGCGTGATACCGGCACTGTCCTCCGCCTGGAGCAAATCGAAGATGGTCCGCTTTTCCGTGTGGTCCGGCTGCGATGGGTATCCGGGAGCGGGGCGGATGCCGCGATAGGCCTCGTCGATGAGCTGCTCGCTGGTGAGCGACTCCGTGCGGCCATAGCCCCAATCGGCGCGGGCCCGCTTGTGCAACAGCTCGGCGAATGCTTCAGCCAGCCGGTCGGCGAGGGCCTTGGCCATGATGGAGTTGTAATCGTCGTGCTCGCGATCAAATCGCCGGCACAGCTCACCCAAGCCGTGGCCCGCGGTGACGGCAAAGGCGCCGATGTGGTCTGTGCGGCCGGAATCGGCGGGGGCGATGTAGTCGGCCAGGGCGCGGAAGTCCTTTTGGCCTTGGCGATGCCATTGTTGGCGGAGGGTGTGGAGCACAGGTCGAAGGTCGAAGGTCGAAGGTCGAAGGTCGGTTGGGCTGCCAACTCCGACTTTCGACTTTCGACCTTCGACTTTCGACTCACCGGCGCTGGTGCATTTCGTTTCACTCATGCACCCTACGTTGAGCACAATATCGTCACCTTCGGCGTTGGCCGGCCAGAAGCCGTAAACGCCATGGGCCGTGAGGAGCTTGTCGGTGATGATCTCGTCGAGCAGCCGCTGGGCGTCGGCGAAGAGTTCCTTGGCATGCAGGCCCACCGCCGGGTCGTCGAAGATCCGAGGATATTTCCCCTTCAGCTCCCAGGTGAGGAAGAATGGCGACCAGTCGATGTACTGGGCGATTTCGGCCAGCGGGAAGTCGCGAAGGGCTTTGACGCCGGTGAACGCCGGCGTGGGAATATCGACTGCCGCCCAGTCGGTTGAAAATCGCTTGGCGCGAGCTTCGGCCAGCGGCGCGAGCTTGATGTCGCGCTGGCGATACGATTCGGTCAGTTGCCGCTGCAAACCCTGATTGTCCTTGACGAGCTGATCGCGGAGCGTCGGGCTGAGGAGCTTATCGACCACACCGACGCACCGCGAGGCATCGAGCACGTGCAGGGTCGGCTGCTCGTACTGCGGGGCGATCTTGACCGCCGTGTGTTTGGCGCTGGTCGTAGCCCCGCCGATGAGAAGCGGCAGGCACATTCGCCGCCGCTGCATCTCCTTGGCCACATAGACCATCTCGTCGAGGCTGGGCGTAATCAGGCCCGAAAGGCCGACCACATCGACCCCCCGCTCGGCAGCCGTGTCGAGAATTTTTTCGGTCGAGACCATCACGCCCAGGTCGATTACCTCGTAGTTGTTGCAGCCGAGGACGACGCCGACGATGTTTTTGCCGATGTCGTGAACGTCCCCTTTGACCGTGGCGAGGAGCACTTTGCCGCGGGCTTTCTGGTCCGCCAGGCCGGCGGCTGCCTTCTCGCGCTCCATGAACGGCAGCAGGTAGCCGACCGATTTTTTCATCACGCGGGCCGATTTGACGACTTGCGGCAGGAACATCTTGCCCGCGCCAAAAAGGTCGCCGACGACCTGCATGCCGGCCATCAGCGGCCCTTCGATGATCGCCAGGCAGCGGTCGTACTGTTGCCGGGCCTCTTCGGTGTCTTGTTCGACGAACTTGTCGATGCCGCGGATGAGGGCGTGCTTGAGCCGCTCCTCGACGGTGGACTCGCGCCACGAGAGGTCTTCGGTCGCCGCAGCCCGGCCCTTGCCCTTGACCGTTTCGGCCAGCTTGATGAGGCGGTCGGTCGCGTCGGGACGGCGGTTGAGGAGCACGTCCTCGACATGCTCAAGCAGCTCCTTCGGAATCTCCTCGTAAATCGCGAGCTGGCCGGCGTTGACGATGCCCATGTCCATGCCGGCCCGCACGGCGTGGTAGAGGAACGCGGCGTGCATCGCCTCGCGCACCAGGTCGTTGCCGCGGAACGAGAAGCTGATGTTGCTGACGCCGCCGCTGATCTTCGAGCCGGGGCAGTGCTGCTTGATGAGCCGCGTGGCCTCGATGAAGTTGAGGGCGTAATTGTTGTGTTCCTCCATCCCCGTAGCGACGGTGAGGATGTTGGGGTCGAAGATGATGTCTGCGGGCGGGATGCCGACTTGCTCTGTAAGTAGTTTGTAGGCCCGCTGACAAATCCGCAGTTTATCGGCGACTTCGGCGGCCTGGCCTTGCTCGTCGAATGCCATCACGACGACCGCGGCGCCGTAGCGGCGGACGAGCCTGGCCCGGCGAAGGAACTCGGCTTCGCCGTCCTTGAGGCTGATTGAGTTGACGATGCCTTTGCCTTGGAGGCACTTGAGGCCCGCTTCGATGACGCTCCATTTGGAGCTGTCGATCATGACCGGGACTTTTTGCACCTCGGGGTCGGCCGCGATGAGCCGCAGGAAGCGGGTCATGGCCGCCTCGCCGTCGAGCAGGGCGTCGTCCATGTTGACGTCGATGATCGTGGCGCCGCCGGCCACTTGCTGGCGGGCCACTTCGACCGCTTCTTCATACTTGTTGTCGCGGATCAGCCGGGCGAAGGCCTTGCTGCCGGTGACGTTGGTCCGCTCGCCGATCATGATGAAGTTCGAGTCAGGCCGCTGGGTGAAGGGGAGCGTGCCGGAGAGGCGGAGCCAGGTAGTAGGCACGCTCCGCGTGCCGTCTGACGGCACACGGAGTGTGCCTGCAACTTTGACCCGCTCGACGATGGCCGCGATATGCTCGGGCGTCGTGCCGCAGCAGCCGCCCAGGACGTTGACCCACCCGGCCTCGGCCCACTCGCCGACCATTTCGGCCATTTTTGCAGGGCCGAGATCGTAGTGCCCCATTTCGTTGGGCAGGCCGGCGTTGGGATAGGCATGGATGGCGACGTTCGCCACGCGGGCCAGCTCTTCGACCTGCGGCCGCATCGTCTCGGGGCCGAGGGCGCAGTTCATGCCGATCGTGAGTAGCGGGACGTTGGCCAGGGCGTTCCAGAACGCCTCGACCGATTGGCCGCTGACGAACGTTACGCCGCCCGGGCCGAAGGTGCCGCTGGCCATGACCGGGATGCGCTCGCCGCGGGCATCGCACAGCTTCCCAATGGCAAACAGGCAAGCCTTCAGGTTGAGCGTGTCGATGAACGTCTCGGGCAAGAGCAGATCGACGCCCGCCTCGACCAGGGCTTCGGCCTGCTCGTAGTACGAGTCGACCATCGCGTCGAAATGCGTGCCGCGCCACGCGGGGTCGTCGACGCGGGTCGAGATGGCCATTTGCCTGGCAGTCGGGCCGATCGACCCGGCAACGAACCTGGGCTTGCCGGGTGTGCGCTCGTTCCATTCATCCGCCGCCTGGCGGGCGCAGCTCGCGGCGGCTGTGTTGATCTCCCGGACCAGTTCGCGGGGGAGATCGAACTCCTCCATGCCGATGAAGCTGGCCCCGAAGGTGTTCGTTTCGATGATGTCGGCCCCGGCTGCGAGATACTGCCGGTGGACTTCGGTGATCTTGTCGGGATGGGTGAGGCAGAGGATGTCGGAGAAGCGGACGAGGTCTTTATGGTGGCTACGGAAGCGCTCGCCGCGGACCTCGTGCTCGGAGAGCTTGTAGCGCTGGAGCATGGTCCCCATGGCGCCATCGAGGATCAGAATCCGCTCAGCGAGCAGGGCCTCTAGGCGGTCGAACGTGGCAGTGCGAATGGGGGCAGGCATCGATGGGCAGTCTAGTGAATCTCTCACTATCCTATTCATCCCGATTTGTGGCAACCCGCGGGAATCGTAGACATCACGCTCCGCGTGAGGCCTACGGTGTGGCAAACGGCTGAGTCTGGGCAAGGAGGGAAGAGAAAACGACGGAAAAAAGGTTCGGAGGATCGGCAAACTCTGCCCAGCTCTCAAGATCGCTACCACCCCTACCGATAAAGGACGAGCGGCATGGGCCGCGCATCGACTTTGCGCGCCCCGTGCGCCAAGGACGGTGCTGGCCCAGAGCTGCCGCGGGCAAAATGCCTATCGCGGGAAAGGACGCCCGAAATGACCGCCACGTTCACGGCTGAAAGACGCCGCTCGCCGACGCCGCCGCGGCCCCTGCGCGAGCTGCCCGTGCTGTTCCACTTGATGGATGTCAGCCGGCCCAAGGGATATACGGCTCCTGCGCCGCCAGCGTTTACGCTGGGTTCGGCGGCCGACGCGCTGCCGCATCGCGAGTCGCCGCTGTCCGGCAGGTTGCCCAGTGAGCCGGCGATCGAAGGAGCCGAGTCGTTCGACCTGGAAACCGCATCGGAGCTGGTGCAAACGAAGGCGTATGGAAGCCTGCCGCCGGATGCACCCCAGCTGGGCGCACAGCCCGGAGACCCCCGCGCGGATGCAGCCGGCGCGCACTCGGACCATGACAGCATCGACACGATTTCCTCACTGGAAACTCCTCCACCGCCTGCGGACGAGGCGGTGACGCTCCGCCAGCGAGCGGAAGAGCGACAGCGCAAGCGGCAGGAGGGGAAAAAGGACGACTGGTTCACTACGCAAGGAAAATTCATTGCGATAGGGTTTTTGGCGGCGCTTGTCGTCACCATTTACGTCGCTCGCACGAGCCGCAAGCCGGCCTCTCCGCCGGTCGCCGCGAAATCGCATGTCCACGCGGGCACGGCGGCCAAGGCCAAGGCGGCTCAGAAGTCCGCCGCGAAGCCAGCGGCTATCGCGGAATCGGCCAGGATCACCAGCGTCCGTCCGACTGCCAAACCGGCGGTCAGCCAGCCAGCCGCGAGCCAGCCCACGACGGCCCTTCATCCGCCGACGATTCCGCAACTGGCCCCGCAGCGAGAGCCCGCGAAAACGCCGGCCGATGAGACGCTGTTCACGTTCACCCGGCGAACCGACGAGCGGGTCGCGGCCAGCAACGCGACTCCGGCCGCCGCGCCAGCCGCTGTGCCCCAGACGAACACGGCGGCACCGCCACTGGTGCCGCAACCAGCTCCGCAAGCCGTCCCGCAAACCGCAGCCGCGTCTGCTCCGGCAACGCCCCACTTACAGCCGCAGTATCCGGCGACGAGCTACCCCAGCACCTATCAGCCGGTTGCTCCGCCGCCGGTCTATGCACCGCCTCCGGCATCACCGGCCGGCCCGAACTTAGGTCCGGCCGCGAGCACGATGCCGCTCTACCCCACGACCAATTCTGCCAGCGGGACTCGATATGAGCGCACTGGATCAGGCCTTTATTAAGGCCTACGCGAAGGATGGACCACCGCTGGACGGTGTTGCTGGCGGCGGGCTGCGCAGTGGCGCTGCCTACGCGCCGGCCGCTGCGCCGATGGCCGGTACGGCTGTGGGCGCGAGGGGAGTACGCGCAGCGGCCGACGCCGACGCAATCGAGCGGATCTATCACGACGCCGTGCTGTATCGCGTCGATCCTCCGCGGGCCGCCGCGCGGCGAAGTGCCGTTCCCACGCCGCACATTCAATTGCCGCCGCGGACATCGCCGCGCCGCAATGTCCGCCGGTCGATGCTCCAGCTGCTCGGTCAACTGGGCGCCACGCCAATGCCGGTCGAGCCTCCGCCGCGGCAGTCGAGCGTGATCCGTCCGCCGGTCGCCGAACGGCGGTCGCGACTCGATGACCACGGCTCACGCCGGCTTGCGCCTCCGGCCCGCCGTACAGCGCCCGCCGCTCGCCCGCCGGAAACTGGCCCCAGCCGCCGCGCGGTGCGATCGCTGGCGGAAATCGCCAACCAGCTTGCGCCGCCTCCAACTCCGCCTCCGCTGCCGCGCGAGCAGCGCGTGGAGCTGAGACCGGAGATTGTGTTCGACCCGCCGCAGGCCGACGAGCCCATGCCAGTGGCAGCGCCTGAGCCGAAGTTGCCCGCGCCGCCGCCGAACATTGCGCCGCTCAATCTGGCCAGGGAATTCCAGCCGCAATTCGAAGTGCACGGCCACTGGGAGGCCGATGCGGCGCAGGTGCCAGGCTCGCTGGTCGTCTTGCCCGAGCCGGCCGACTTGCACATTACCCAGCCCGCGCCGCTGGTGGAGCTGAAGCTGGATGCCTTGCCAGTCGCACGGCCGCTCGAAATTGAGCCGCCGGCTCCAACGGTCCCGAGCTTCCGCGTCGATCCGCCGCACGCGGCGGTTGCCGCCAAACCGCACGCCCACTTCGCACCGAAAATCGAAGCAGATCCTGCCGCCGACGAGCCGGCCGATGCGACGGCCGCCGATCGTGACGAGCCGCAAGCCAAAGCTGACGACGCAGCTGCACCAGTTGCGCAACCCTCCAACAGCGCTGCGCAGGAACTCGACTTCGCCGACCGCGAATCCGCGGCCGCGGACGCGGCGACCGAGCCCGCGACAAATTCCGACTGGAATGAGCTGGCGCCCTCGCCGCGCGTGGACGACGCCCAGTCCAGCGACTGCGTGCCGCTGTGGGAGGTCGATCGCTTCCAGTGGCCGATCACGGTCGAGCGGCTCGTCTCGGACAAGGACGGCTATTTTGCCCAGGCCAGCGGCCGCCTCTTGGCCGCGGTCCGCGACGGCTTGCGGACGCTCGCCGTCAGCGGCAGCCGCCGCGGCGAAGGCCGGACGACGCTCGCCCTGGCCCTGGCGCGGTCGGCCGCCAACGCCGGCATTCAGGTCGCGGTGATCGACGCCGATTTCGCCCGTCCACAACTGGCGGCCCGCATCGGCCTGGAAGTCAATCACGGCTGGCAGGACGCCGCGACCGGCCTGGTGCCGCTCAGCGAGACGGCCGTCCGGTCGCTATCGGACAATATCACGATCCTCCCGCTCGAAGCTTCGGCTGCCCGCACGAACCTGTCGCTCGCCGATCCGCGCGTGACCGCGACGCTGCGGGCCGCGGCAGCCACGTTCGAGCTGGTGATCGTCGACCTGGGCCCGCTGACGGTGAGCGACGAGCCGCTCTTTCCCGCGGACGAGGCCTGCCCGCTGGACGCGGCCATTGTCGTCCGCGATCTCCGCTATGCCTCGGCCGCCGAAAGCGAAGACATCGGCCAGCGGCTCATGGCGGCAGGCGTCGAGGCGGTCGGCATCGCCGAGAACTTCGTCGTCCTGGAAGAAATCCCGGTGACGTCGGTCTAGTGTTTCGTCAACTCAAAAAATTAGGCTCGCGTGCGCTGCCCGAATGACCAATGTCCAAGCCCCAATGACCAATGGCAGACTTGCGGGATTGGTCATTGGTGCTTGGTCATTGGTCATTCGAAACAGACACGGGAACCCTAAAATCAAAGCGTGACAAAGCACCAGGCAATATGTACGAACCGTACTGGCAACTTGACGCCCGCCCGTTCGACCATTCGGCCGACGAGCGGTTCTATTTTCCGGGCCCGTCGCAGCAGGCGGCTCTGCTCAAGCTGCGCTACGTGCTTGAGAACCGCCGCGGAGCCGCCCTTCTGGCGGGCGAGGCGGGACTCGGCAAAACGCTCCTCGCCCAGACGCTTCTCCGCCAGCTCGGCGATTCGTTCCTCCCGCGCGTGCATCTCGTCTTCCCGCAAATGCCCCCGGATCAGCTGCTGGCCTACCTCGCCGACCAGATCGCACCAGCTCCCGCCGCGGCACTCGCGACCATCGGCCACAGCCTCCAGCGGCTGGAAACGGCCCTTACCGAAAACGCCAAGGCCGGCCAACACGCGGTCATCGTCATCGACGAGGCCCAGCTTCTGCGCGGCTCGCAGTCGCTCGAGACCATCCGCCTCTTGCTCAACCTGGAGCGCGACGCCCAGCCGCTGGCCACCGTCCTGCTTGTCGGGCAGACCGGCCTGGCGATTGACGTGCAGCGGCTGCCGCAGCTCGACCAGCGGGTGGCGGTCAAGTGCCTGTTGTCCCGGCTCACGGCCGACCAGTCGAAGGCCTATATCCTGCACCGGCTCACCGCAGCGGGGGCCAAGTGTCCCATCTTCGACGACGAATCGATCCACGAGATCCACAATCTCGCGCACGGCATTCCGCGGCGGATCAACCGCCTCTGCGATCTGGCTCTGCTCGTCGGCTACGGCGAAGAGCTGAAAACGATCGGCCGGGCGCAAATCACGGCGATTTACGACGAGCTGATGGGCGCGGCGCCGACGCTCGCCGCGGCGTAGGGTGGGCCCGCTCAGGCCCGCTGCGGATGATAGCGGTTAAGCTTGCCGCAGATGACCGCGTCCTGCACGACCCGGGCGATTATTTCTTCGTCTCGGCAATAAATTCCCGTATCCGCTTCAGCCCCGCCGCGTGCGCTTTGGCCTCTTCCGTCCGGTCGGGGGCGGCTTCGATTTCTGCGATGGCGTTTTCCGCCGCGGCCCGCAAGTTTGCGTCCGCGCGCGTCAGGCAGTTCTTGAGCGCGGGAATGGCTGACTTGGCCTGCCGGCCGAAGAGGCCGATGCTGCCGGCGGCATTCCGGCGGACCCAATCGTCATCGTCGGCCAGCAGCCTTTCCAGCGCCGCCAGGTTGGCCGGATCGAAGCTGTCGAGGCGGGCGACGATGCCCGCCGACCAGCCGCGGACGCCGAGTGGTGAGTGAGTGAGTGGTGCGAGCGTGTCAGATGGAGGGACAGAGGGACAGAGCGACGGAGGGACTTGTCTGTCACTCCGTCTCTCATTCGCTCCGTCTCTCTGTCTTGAACATCGCTCAGCGCACGACGCGCTGCGTCTTCGACTTCGGCAGGTTGGCCGCTTCGCGGAGCATGTCGAGCACTTTCTCGATCTTGCTGTGCGTGCGGGCCGACTGGCTGACCACCACCAGGCCGTTGTATTCGCCGATCGTGCCGGGTCCGCCCATCTCCTGCCAACTGTCGGGATTGACGGCAGTCGTGATGATGCGGAGGAGTTGCTCGGCCTTCAATTCCTCGGCGGTCATGGGCCGCTGCGGTTGGGCTAGCCCAACGCCGCCACCGGCCACTCCCATGCCGCCCATCATGCCCGGCTGGCCGCCGCCTGGCGGATCTCCGATCGGGCCGCCCAAGCCAGCGGCCTGCGGCAGGATTTCGTTGCGCGGACGACGGGGCGCTGAGGGCAATCCTTCGTCACGCGGTTCCAATGCGCCTTCGCCTCGGGGCGGCGCATCGCCGGGCACTGCGCCAGGATATCGGCCTCCCGCGCGCGGTCCAGACACTCCTGTTTCCGGTGCAAATGCTGGCGAGCCGCCAGGGTAGCCCGAACCGTCGCCCGACGCGCCCGGATATCCCCGACTTGAATCCCCAGGCGCTCCATAGCCTCCAGGCGCTCCATAGCCTCCAGGGAACCCGGGAACGCCTGGGACCATTCCCGGCCGCGGCAAACTCACCGTCGGCATGGTCAAGAGGTCGCGGCAGTCATAGACGCGGACCTCCATCGTTGCCTGGGCGTCGTCGGGCGTGGTGATGACCACCAGATCGTCCTTCTCGGTATAGACCAAGCCCAGGTCTTCGAGCATCACGTCGAGCAGCGTGCTGAGACGGACATTCTTGAGTCGCAGCGTGACCGCCTGGTCGAGCGCGACGCCGGCCTCTTCCAGCCGCTTGGCCTTGAAGATGATCTGCATCTGGCTCTTTTCCGCCAGGAATTCAACCGCATCCTTGAGCGGCGTCTCGACGAATTCCGCGTCGGTCCGCTGATCGAGCCGCTCGGCGAGCGTGCTAGCCGCCGCCACGTCGGCTTTGGCTTCCACGGGGGCGAACGGATCGGTCACACCGGCCTTGCCGGCAGCCTTGTCGGGGTCCTGGGCCCCTGGATCCTGCGCGACAAGCGCCGCCGCGCCCGGCCCGGCATTATGGCCTGGCCAGAAGGTGACGATACCCGCCGCGATCAAGACCACCGCCGCCACCGATGCTGTCGTGATTCTCATGATCCACCTGTTCCTTCTGCTCCGATTGAGCGAAACGAGCTCCGCGGCCAGCCCCGCCGCGTCGCCGAATTCTTCCAGTGCCTGCCGGACCGCCTCGTCGCGCGGCATGCCGCGGGCGAGCAATTCATCCATCCGGTCTTCCATGTGAGACCGGAATTCCTCGGCCACGCGCTCGCGCTCGCGCGGGCCGATCCGCAACAGGCGCGTGAGCAGGACGAGGTAGTTTTCGAATTCTTGCTGGGACATGGGATTACCCCAATGTCGAATGTCGAAAGTCAAATGACGAATGAGATCCGAATGACGAAGCACGAATGACCCGCCACTCGTCATTTGGATTTCGACATTGATTCGTCATTTGGATTTCGCCCTTCGTCATTTTTTCCCTCACTCCACGACCGTCACCTTCAGCTCCTTCAGATTGGCCGCCTGGTGCAGCATGTTGAGCAGGCGCTCGACTTTTTGATGCGTGTCTTGCGTAGCAGCGATGGTCACCAGGCCTTTGTATTCCACAATCGCGCCGGGCCCGCCAACATCGACCCACGACTCTGGATCGACGATCGTCGTAATGACCTCGATCAGGTTCTCGGAGTCGGCGATTTCCAGTTGCGCCGCGTCGCCGCCCTCTTTGGAGTCCCCCTCGCCTCCCGTCGCATTCGACCCAGGCGCGGCGCCGGCAGCCTTGGGTCGGATGGACCCTGGCGGGCGCGGCAGTGCGAGGAGTTCGCGGCAATCATAGACACGCGCAACCATGTTGTCCGGACTCTCAGCATCTTCCTGCGATGTGATGAAGAGGACATCGTCCTTGACCAGGTACATCAACTCCAGTTCGCCCAGCATCAGGTCAAGGAACGTGCGAAACCGCATATCAGGGAAGGCCATCGTGATCGGTGTATCCACATTGACGCCCGCCTCCTCCAGCTTCCTGGCGTTGACGTAAATTGTGATCCCCGTCTGTTTCTCGAGTTGATTCGCAACCGACGTAAGCGGCTTTTCAATGAAGTCAAACGCCATGCGACGATCGAGAACATCTTTGATCGCAACCGCTTTCCTATGCTCAGTCGCCTTGTCGTCGCCAGCCGGTTCGGCCTTGGTGTCTGGCTGTTGCGCCTGGGCGATCAGCTTCGCTGCGCCTGGCCCGGCGTTGCCGCCCGGCCAGAAAGTGAAAATGCCTGCGGCTATTAAGACGATTGCCGCGACCGATGCCGTTGTGATTCTCATGATCCACCTCTTTCTCTTGTTTCCGGAGAGGGAAACAAACTCCGCGGCCATGGCGGCCGCGTCGCCGAACTCTTCGAGCGCTTGCCGCACCGCCTCGTCGCGCGGCACGCCGCGGGCAACCAGGTCCTCCAGCCGGTCCTCGAGGTGCGACCGCAACTCTCCCGCGATCGCGTCCCGCTGCTTTTTGCCGAGCTTGAGCAGCCGCGAGAGGAGGGCGAGATAGTTGTCGAACTCGTGGTCGGACATCGGAACACCAAATGTCGAATGTCGAAAGTCAAATGACGAATGAAATCCGAATGTCGAAGCACGAATGACCCACCACTCGTCATTCAGGTTTCGTCATTGATTCGTCATTTGACTTTCGACATTCGTCCTTTCACGACGCCGGTTGCACCTTCGCGATCGCCAACAACTGCCGGATGCACGCCGCGTAGTCGGCCCACTCCTGGGCCTGGGCCGAGAGCCGCTTGCGGCCCGCGGCCGTCAGCTCGTACCACTTCCGCTCGCGCCCCGTGCCCGCGTCCCACGAGCTACGGATCAGCCCGTCGTCCTCCAGCCGGTGCAACAGCGGATAGAGCGTGCCGGCTGCCAGATCCACGCGTCCGCCGCTGGCCTCGCGGACTTCCTTCTGGATGAGGTAGCCGTACTTTTTACCGCCCCCCGCAAGAACCGAGAGGACCACCAGGTCCAGGCTCCCGCGGAGCAGATCGCGCTCGAACTTGTTCGTCACAGTGCACACCCCTGAATGCGTGGCAGGGTATATATAGCACGGCGATATATCGGCTGTCAATACATACGAGGCGATCTTTCCGGCAGGGGTGGAGGTCGGACGTCGGAGGACACGCCCGTTCGCATCGAACTTGAACGCTTGCCAGCACGGGCCATTACAATGGCAACATGAGATTCTCGGTCCGGGACCTCCTGTGGCTGACTGTGGTCGTCGCACTCGCTGTCGGCTGGTGGATTGACCGGGCCCACCTGGCCTTTCGATCCGCCGACTATCGCCGCTTGAAGACAGTAGAAGCCGAAGAACTCAAACAACGAGCCGAGTTCTTTCGGATGCTCCGCCAGACCCCAGTCTCGTCCCCCGCGGATGACGATCTGTACCGCGGTGGCCAGCGCCGCGAACTGGGCGACGAAAAGCTTGGGCCCGACGGACTGCGCCACGTGCCAGGCGAAAAAGACTTCCTGTTCCCCCCGAATTATCCCCTGCATTACGGCCCGTCGAGATCGCCGTAATTTCTGCCCTAGACCAGGCTTACGCCGCGGCGGACATCTCCTCGTCGGGCTCTTCGCCGATCTGCTCGCCAACAAGCTCGGCGGTCCGCTCGGCCGCCTCTTCGGCTGAATCGGCATATCGGATCAGATAGGCCTGAATAGTCGCCATCGGCAGTTGGCGATTCGGGATCGAAGCTGCGAAATTCTCAGCCAGGCACTCGTCGGCCTCGGGAAAGAACCGCTGGAAGATCCGCCGGCACTGCTCCCGCTCGGCCAGGCCAATCTCGAGCTGCCGGTCGATGCGGCCCGGCCGCACCAGAGCCGGGTCAAGCCGATCGGGGTGGTTCGTCGTGGCGAACAGGATTCGCCCTTCGCCGGCAGCGACGCCGTCGATCGCGTTCAAGAGGCCGCTGAACGTGATCCGCGTTGACTTCTCCTCGCCCGGCTTGCGGCCGGAAAACGCACAGTCGATATCCTCGATCAGGACGATGGCATTCGGCGGCACCTGGGCCAGACGGTCGGCCAGGTCGTTGTCGTCCAGGCCCAGCGTGGTCAAGTTCAAGAGGGCAATATCCATCTTCAGCGCCGAAGCGACGGCGACGACGGCCGAGCTTTTGCCCGTCCCCGGCGGGCCATACAGCAAAAATCCGCGGCGATAGGGAACTCCCCGTTGCAAATACCACTGGCGACTGCTCAGGAAGCGCCGGCAATCGTCGATCAAGTCGTCGAGCATTCCCTCCTTGAGCACGACCGATTCTGGCGGCCGCGGCAGGCGCTGCATCCGCTCGCCCCAGCTCGAAAAGGTGATGTGATGGATCGTCAAGAGCTGCTGCGAGAGGGGCAAGGCGTGATCGCGGGCGTCGTCGATCAATTGCCAGGCGAGCTGCCGGTTGCGGCCGACGATGGTGATGCTGAAGCTTTCGCGCAAGGCCGCCGGTCCGGACCCTTGAACGGGGGTCTTCTCCGGATCGGCCCGCTGGCGGTCAAGAATCACCAGCCGCCCGCGATAGAACAGCCAGTGTTTGCCGGGGGCGGGCGAGAAGAGGACGCGGGGCCGGTGGTCGCCCGCCGGGTCGGCGGCCCGTTCTTGATAGTCGGGGTTCCGCGTGCGGACGGTGAGGCGCCGAGCCCGCTTGCGGGCATAGTTGTGGGCCGCCAGCCACTTATCGAGCCAGTCGAAGGCCGCCTCGCGGTCGGGAATGTCGATCTGGATCAGGAACCGCTCCTTGGTCCAGCCCCAAATCTTGCCGGGCACATGCCGCAGCACCGCCACCGCCGCCCCGCCCAGCATCAAAATCAAACCGCCCGAGAAAAACTGATTGTCGGCAAGCTGCCGGCTCAGCGAGTCCCAAATCCAATCCAATTCTCGTCACCTCTCGTAGCGGAAGTCGCCAGACTTCCGGCTTCCCGCGGCGGAAGTCGGCAGATTTTCCGGCTTTCGTCCGCAGACCCTAATTATTCGTCCGCCGCTGTCCGCCGCTTGCTCGCCGCCGCCACGGAATTCCCGCAATTTGGCAGCGCGCAATTGGCAGTCCAGCGCATCAAGTCGCAGCTGATACGCATTTTGCATGCCACCTGGGGCACGGCGACCCGCAAGCGGCCGCCCGCAGTCAATTCCATCGCAAGCATCACGCCAGGCGTGGAGAGATTGCGTTCGGCGATAAAACGGATCACACTCGATCTTGAACGTCCGCGGCGTCATGCATAATTGATTAGAGGCTGTTGCAATACATGTAGCTGAAGTCGCCAGACTTCAGGAAATCCAGCCTGAACTCTGGCGCTTTTCAGCTACGCCGGGAGACCTTATGAAACGTTTGCCATTGCTCAGAGTCGGATTGTTCTTGCTGGCAGCGGCCAGTGCCAACTACGCGCTGGCCGGCGCAGCGCTGGCCGGCACAGTGCTGCCCACGATTGGCAGCGTCGTGTTCACGCCGGCCGCGGACGAGTCGCAAGTGCCCGAGCGGTTTCGCCTGACCGCGGCGACGTTTGCGTGGAAGGCGGTCCTGCTGCCGCTCGATTCGCAAACCGTCGAGGTCTGGGACGTGACGTTTCCCTCGCCCGTGGTCACGCCGGACAAGAACAACAACACGGTCCACGCCGAGTTCTATCGGTCGAAACTCGACGGCAAGCGACCCGCGGTAATCGTGCTGCATATCCTCGGCGGCGATTTCCCGCTGTCGCGACTGTTTTGCAACCGGCTGGCCCAGGAGGGAGTGTCGGCCCTGTTTGTGAAGATGCCCTATTACGGCCCGCGCCGTGAGCCGGGCAGCAGCAAGCGCATGGTCAGTGTGAATCCCAACGAAACGGTGGAGGGGATAACGCAGGCGGTGCTCGACATTCGCCGGGCCGTGGCCTGGCTGGCGGCACGGAGCGACGTGGACGCCGAGCGGATCGGCATCTTTGGCATCAGCCTGGGGGGCATCACCGGTGGCCTGGCCGCGTCGATCGAGCCGCGGATCGGGCACGTTTGCCTGCTGCTGGCCGGGGGTGATTTCAGCCGCGTCCCCTTCGATTCGCCCGAGCTGCGGAAGCTGCGCGGCGAGATGCCCAAGGAGTTCAGAGACAAGGAGACGCTGGCCAAAACGCTCTCGGTAATCGACCCCGTGACCTATGCGTCGCGGGCCAAGGGGAAGCGGATTCTCATGCTCAACGCCGCGCGCGACGAGGTGATCCCCAAGGAGTGCACGCTGGCCTTGTGGAAGGGCTTTGGCGAGCCGGAGATTATGTGGTATTCGGGCGGGCATTATTCGGTCATCGTGCATCTGCCGCGAGCACTTCAGCGGGTGGCACATTTCTTTGGCAGCGAGCCAGTGGCAGCCGAGCAGTAAGGGGCTGTAAGGGCCATGGACGCGCAATTCGATCGCCGAACGCTGCTGGGCGGGACGATGTTCGCCGTCCTTGCGAGCACCGGCCGGGCGCTGGCTCAGGACCAGCTGGCCGAGGCTGGTTCCGATTGCCGCCGCTGCCGCGGGCTCGGCCTGGTCCCGCGGTCCAATGCCAAGGCGTATGTTTTTGTCGAAGGGCAGGCCGATTTCGATCCCGCCGCGGCCGCCGTCGGGCAGAAGTGTCCGCTGTGCATGAAAGGGGACGACAAGGCTGTAATTGACGAGGCTGCCCTCGTCGATGCAGCCAAGCGCCAGCATGCCGACGTGCTCGCCCAGCACGCCCAGTGGGAAGAGCGGCTGGGCGAGGAGTTGCTGCTGGTCCAAACGCGGCACGCGGCGATTCATACGCAGCTCAAGGCCGCCGACGCCAAGCGCGTGGGCGACGCGGTCGAACAGACGACCATGCGCTTGCAGCGCGTGGCGGAATCGCTGGCGATCACGCCAACCCGCCCGGCTGGCTATTCGCAGGTAATTCTGTGGGGCGAGCCGGCGTGGGCGAAGTTCCGCGCGGCGATGGAGCAGCTCTTCACGCCCGAGCAGCTCGGCGGAGAATGGCAGAATGCCGGCAAGGGGATGCTGTACGACCACCCGGCCGTGGCCCACTGCTACCTCACGCAAAAGACGGTTCGCGAAGTTGCAGCCGAGTATTTTGCCGTCAAGCTCGCCGCCACGAGGCAGATTTGGGTGGCTACGGGAACGCGTGCGCCGGCCTGGCTGGTCGACGGGCTGGCGGCCTATGCACAGCAAGCCGTGCTCGGCTCGGCACGGGTCTTCACGATCTATGCCCAGGGGCGCGGTCCGACGCGGCCGGTGACGCTGGACCAGACCGCGCGGCAAGCCGCCGCGGGGCAATTCCGTCCCTGGGAGAAGCTGCTCACGCGCGACCTGCGCGACTTTGAAACGGCCGATTATGCCCAGTCGCTGGCCATGGTCGCGTTCCTGCTCGAGGACCAGCCGGCAAAGTTCGTGAGCTTTGTCGAGCGGCTCAAGTCGGGGACGGCGACGCCGGCGGCGCTCGAAGAGGCCTATGGCGCGACAGCTGGCGAGCTGGAAACGGCAGGCGGCAAGTGGCTGGCGCGGCGCTAGCGACGGCGCGGCTAAGGGCCGCTCCCAAGAAGTCCCAACCGGCTACTCACGCCGGCCACCGGTTCACGACTGCTATAGAATCACAATACTCCAATTACTTGCCGCCCGCTCCAGAGTAAACTTCCCATCTTTGTACAGCCAGATTTCGAAGTGCTTCTGGTTATCCTTCGGGGGTGAAGCGCTCAAGTGTCCCTTGTTCACCTTGGTATAGCTTACAGCCGGCACAACATAGAAACGAAAGCCCTCCCGCGGCTGCTCCTTAGCCGGCCTGAAGTCCAGGAAAATACGCACCTTCTGAATGTCGTCCCCCTCCATTCGCAGTCCCTGATATTGCTCGGGCAATCGGCTATAAACGGACTCCATTCTGGCAGCATTGTGCCGCGCCACTGCTCCCAGGGATGTGACGCCATTGGCAAAGGCTTTGAGATTGATGAGTGAAACAGCCATTTCCGTTTTATAGGTCTTCGTCGTGTCCGGCGAATCGATCCGCTCAAACTTTCCGACTCGCGTCAGCTTGTAATGGGTGTTGGCGGGGACTAATGACGGCTCATCGGTAATCGCGACTTCGTTCTCGTCGCCTAGGACCGACTGGTTCCCCAGGCCCCACCAGATGCTCACGATGACCGCCAGCGCAAATCTCGTACTCATGTGATCAGTCCTTGTTAGTTATTAACATTAGAATTGTTTTCAGCAGTCGTCGTTACTGCTTTTCATGGATTACAGTCGTCGCCGAGTGTTTCTTGATCTTGAAGTGGTACGGGCCACCGCCGACGTAGCGGTGCGGTGGATCCCCATGACACTTGGGAACTTTCAGACGGACCCACTGCTTATACTCCCGTATCACGGTACCCACGGCTATGGTGTCCCAATCGTCCGGCTCAATATAGACCTTTGTGTCCAAAATGTCCGGGGAATCAAAGTAAAACCCCGGGTACGTTTCGGGGTCGCAGGCGTCGGGGGTATATGCCCAGCCTTCGTCGTCCGCCGGGTCGGGCGGCCACGTTCCGTCGGGGTTGGGATCAACTATTCGCTCGTTGACGCAGCCGGAAATACATTGGCCCAGCGGGGTCATGGTCTTCAAGAATCGGAATTTGTGGAGAACCGTCTTGATTGGACCTTCTGACGACGGGTCGTTGACCAGGGCTTACGCATCGATTTGTGGACGCAACTGCTTAGCCTGTGGGGATTTGCAATAAATCGGCATACCGGTGTTGGACAAATCGTCGCGAGTGCGC
>JAKEHX010000557.1 GCA_022614795.1 Planctomycetaceae bacterium
GATCCCGCCGACGCGGCCCAAGCCGCCATCCGTGAAAAACGCCGCCTGGGTAAAAAATCCGATCGATGCCTTCATTCTCGCCCGGCTGGAGAAGGCCGGCCTGTCGCCCGCTCCCGAAGCGGACCGCCGCGCGATCGCCCGCCGCTTGAGCCTCGACCTGACGGGCCTGCCGCCCGAGCCGAAGCTCGTGGACGAATTCGTCGCCGATCAGTCCGAGAATGCCTACGAGAAGCTGGTCGATCGGTTGATGGCAATGCCGCAGTGGGGCGAGCATCGCGGCCGGCACTGGCTCGACGTCGCCCGCTACGCCGACACGCACGGCATTCATTTCGACAACTACCGCGAAATCTGGGCCTATCGCGATTGGGTCATCGGGGCCTTCAACCGCAACCTGCCGTTCGATCAGTTCACGATCGAGCAGCTCGCTGGCGACTTGCTCCCCAATCCCACGCTCGATCAGAAGATCGCCACGGGCTTTTGCCGCTGCAATATCACCACGAACGAAGGGGGCATCATCGACGAGGAATACAAGGTCCTCTACGCCCGCGACCGCACCGACACGTTCGCTCAGATCTGGCTCGGCACGACCGCGGGATGCGCCGTCTGCCACGACCACAAGTTCGATCCGATCACGCAGAAGGACTTCTATTCCCTGACGGCGTTTTTCGACAACACGACCCAGCCGGTCCGCGACGGCAATATCAAGGACCCGCCGCCGATTCTGACGGTGCCGCTGGCCACGGATCGGCCGCGGTTTGAGGCCCTCCAGGGCGAGCTGGCCGATGTCCGCAGCCAGATCGATGCCCGCAAGAAGGACGCCCAGCCGGATTTCGACGCCTGGCTGGTCAAATTCCAGCCGGACGACCTCAAGCAATACGTCCCCGTAGAGGGCCTTACGCTGCGTGCGCCCCTCGACGAGCGGAAGGGCAACTCGCTGAACATCACGGTCGATGGGCAGGAGCGCGAGTTGACGCGCGAAAAGGACTACACCTTCGCCGGCGGCCGCGGCAAGCAGAAATCGTTTTCGCTGGCCACCGAGCCGCCGGTCGAGATCGCCGAGGCGGGCGATTTTGAGGCCGACCAGGGCTTTTCCGTCAGCGTCTGGGTCTCGCTTGGCCGTCGCGGACAGACGGGAGCAATCCTTGCCCGCATGGACAACACCCAGGCCCACCGCGGCTGGGACCTCTGGCTTGAAGGGGACAAGGTCGGCATGCACATCATTAACGCCTGGCCCGATGACGCGCTGAAGGTCGTCTGCCAGACGCCCCTGGAGCCGCGCAAGTTCACGCATATCACCGTCACCTACGACGGCTCGAAGAAGGCCGCGGGACTCAAGGTCTATTACAACGGCCAGGCGCAGCCGGTCACGGTCGCCGCCGACAAGCTCACGGGTACGATCAAGACCGCCGTGCCGCTCAAGCTCGGTCAGCGACACACGAGCGAGAGGCTCTCGCAAATGCAGTTGCAAGATCTGCGGCTCTATGGCCGCGGCCTGTCGCCGCAAGAGGCGGAGCAACTGGCCCGGATCGACCAGCTCGAGGACGTGCTCGGCAAGCCTGCCGACGAGCGAACCGCAGAAGATAAAGCCAAGGTCTTCGAGTGGTACCTGGCGACGCTCGACGCTCCGAGCAAGGAGCTGGATGCAAAACTCAAGGCACTTCAGCAAGAAGAAGTGCAGATCAAATCCCGCGGCACGATCGCCCACGTGATGAACGAGCGAACTGAGGAAGCAGCCGCCTTCGTTCTGTACCGCGGCGAATACGACCAGCGGCGCGATCCGGTCAAAGCGGCGACGCCCGGCATCTTTCCGGCAATGGCTGGCGACTTGCCGAAGAACCGACTCGGCCTGGCTCAATGGCTCCTGCGAACCGAGCACCCCATGACGGCCCGCGTGACGGTCAACCGCTTCTGGCAGGAGCTGTTCGGGACGGGCCTCGTGCGGACCGCGGGCGACTTCGGCGTGACCGGCGAGCTGCCGTCGCATCCGGAGCTGCTCGATTGGCTGGCTGTGGCGTTTCGCTCACCGCAAGACGGCTCGCCCGAATGGGACATCAAGCGGTTTTTCAAGCTGATCGTGATGTCCAGTACCTATCGCCAGGCGGCGATCGCCACGCCGGAGAAGCTGACCAAGGACGCCGACAATCGACTGCTGTCGCGCGGCCCCCGATATCGCATGGACGGCGAGATGATCCGCGATTACGCCCTGGCCGCCAGCGGCATCCTTGTGCCCAAGATCGGCGGACCCAGCGTCAAGCCGTACCAGCCCGACGGCGTGTGGGAAGCGGTGGCGATGATCGGCAGCAACACACGCGACTACAAGCGCGACAGCGGCGAGAGCCTCTATCGCCGCAGTATGTACACGTTCTGGAAGCGGAGCGCGCCACCCGCCTCGATGGAGATTTTCAACGCCCCCAACCGCGAGACGTGCGTGGTCCGCCGCGAACGGACGAACACGCCGCTGCAGGCCCTGGTGACGCTGAACGACGTGCAGTTTGTCGAGGCCGCGCGGTTCCTTGCCGAGCGGACGCTGAAAGAAGCGAGCGGGAGCAGCGGAAAGGCGAGCGGGGGGCGTCAGCCCCCTGAGGCCGCGGACGATGGCCGATTGGACTTCCTGGCCAAACGCCTGCTCGCGCGCCCCTTTCACGAGAATGAGCTGCCAGTCGTCAAGAAATCTCTAGACGATTTGCTCACCCACTACCAGGGCCACATCGACGAGGCCAAACAGCTGATCGCCGTCGGCGAATCCAAAGCCGACCCGGCCATCGATCCCGCACAGCTCGCGGCCTGGACAATGCTCACGAATGAGATGATGAACCTCGACGAAGTACTCAATAAATAGACAGTTGCGATCAATTAATGATGCCTAAAGGAAAATGATCGACAGGAAAATACGAACCAAGCCTCGGATGCGCACCGCATGACGCATTCTCATTTTCCTGTCCCCCATTTTCCTGTTGCCAACTAATCTGCCAAGCTGCGGAGGATCCCATGCTCCCCTTCTCCGAATTCAAAACCAACATCACCCGCCGCTACTTCTTCCAGCAAGGCTCGCATGTCCTCGGCGGGGCCGCCCTGGCTTCGCTGATGGGCGCGTCGCCCGGCGGCGGACAGGTGCACGGCGCCGAGCTGGCCGGCAAGCAGCACTTCCCCGGCAAGGCCAAGCACGTCATCTACCTGCATATGGTCGGCGGGCCGCCGCAAATGGACCTGTTCGATTACAAGCCGGTGATGAACGAGTACTACGACAAGGACCTGCCCGACAGCATCCGCATGGGGCAGCGCCTGACGACGATGACCAGCGGCCAGGCCCGCTTCCCCATCGCTCCGTCGAAGTTCAAGTTCGCCCAGCAGGGGCAATGCGGCATGTGGATGTCGGAACTCTTGCCGTGGAAGGCCAAGATGGCCGGCGAGATGTGCTTCATCCGCAGCATGCACACCGAAGCCATCAACCACGAGCCGGCCATCACCTATATCCAAACCGGCAACCAGGTGACCGGCCGGCCGTGCCTGGGGGCGTGGGCGTCGTATGGCCTAGGCTCGCTCAATAACGACCTGCCGACATTCGTCGTCCTCGTCGCCCGGCCAAGCAACACCGAGCAGGTCCAGGCGATTTCGGCCCGCCTCTGGCAATCGGGCTATCTGCCGGGCCAGCATGCCGGCTGTTCGTTCCGCTCGGCTGGCGATCCGATCCTCTATATCAACAACCCGCCGGGCGTCAGCGGCGATGTCCGCCGCAAAACGCTCGACGGCCTGAAGGCCCTGAACGAGCTCAACTACCGACAGGTCGGCGACCCCGAAACGCATACCCGCATCGAGCAGTACGAGTTGGCCTTCCGCATGCAGTCGAGCGTGCCTGAACTCACGAACCTCGCCACCGAGCCGGAAAGCACGTTCCAGTTATACGGCGATGCCGCGAAAAAGCCCGGCTCATTCGCCAACACGGTGCTGCTGGCCCGGCGGCTCGTCGAGCGGGGCGTCCGCTTCGTGCAGGTCTATCACAACAACTGGGACACGCACGCCAACGTCGCCGGCCGTCTGCCCGACCAGTGCCGCGACGTCGATCAGGCGTGCTATGGCCTGGTGCAGGACCTGAAGGCCCGCGGCCTTTTGGACGAAACGCTAATCATCTGGGGGGGTGAATTCGGCCGCACGATCTATTCGCAGGGGGGCCTCTCCAAGGAAAACTACGGCCGCGACCACCACCCGCGCTGCTTCACGATCTGGATGTGCGGCGGCGGCATCAAGGGGGGCACGATCTACGGCGAGACCGACGACTTCTCGTACAACATCACCAAGGACCCCTGCCATCTCCGCGACTGGCACGCCACGATCCTGCACCTGTTGGGCTTCGACCATGAGCGGTTCAGCGTCCGCCATCTGGGACTCGACCAGCGGCTGACCGGCGTCGAACAGGCCAAGGTGATCAAGGAACTGCTCGCGTAGCAGCGAAACGAACCGCGGCCGCTGAATTTGGTCCGAATCTTCACGCTACGGCATATCCGGCACAGCGAGCGGATTCGGCAGCGGCCGGGTCGTGAGCGCCTTATGCTGCCATCACAGGCGATGCAGAGGTGCTGCACGCCTTCCGGGCCCGGTGGGCCGTTGCTTTTCGAGTGCAAACCGCTGATGATGCCAGTGCCATTTCGCGAGTTGAAACAGGCACATTAACAATCGAATCGAAACGGCGCGAGCAGCGGCAGTTTTTCAGATTTCCACATGCTAGCAGCGGTTGGATCGGAAAAACCCGGAGCGGATCGCGTCGCGTCCGTTAAATTGCAAGCGGTTCGCTGGGATTTCAGTGGCGCGTTTCAAATGTGAATGTGCCTCAGGTGCGCGACGGCATCTCAGTGCACCTGCACAACATCGCTTGCTGTACCCTATGCGATGGAGTCGAACGATGGTAAGTCCAGCGAATCAGCAGAACACCAGAGAGCAATTGGATGAATTGCGCGTTGCCTTCGGAAAAACAATTAAGCATTACTTTTTCGTATTATTCATTATAACGGTACTTATCGCCCTATCCTTAATCGGAATGATGTGCGTTGGATTCTTCAACAACAAGACTATGGACGCAGCGGTTTTGGGAGCCTCACTACAAGTGGCGTTTGGCATGGTGATTGGCTTTGTGTGCGTTTATATCGGACTGATGATGACCTGGATCGGTATCAATGTAGCCTTCACAGCCTCCGGAGAGGTCGGCGGGGGCGCATTTGCGTTAAAATCTGCGAGCCCTGGTTTACTATTTGCGTTGGGCGGAATGATTCTTGTAGCGGTGTCACTCTACAAGCGAATCGAATATCAGGAAAACGTATCTCGTTATGCGGGCTCAGTACCATTTGGTGCGAAAGACAGCGGGACACAACCTACGGCCCCCAAGCACATAGAGGTTACATCACCGGAGAATAAAAATCCGTAGCGTACTTAGATTTGTAATTCATGACACAAATGTATGAAAGGTGCTGTAATGAGAGCTACTATCATTTGTTGCTGCATTTGGGTTGCTTATACACCACCGAGCAATGCGCAAATAGATGCGCCAAATCAGTTCTATACGAATGGGGTTCGCATTGACGGTTGGACGCGGGATGAAACTGCGGGCGAAATGGTGTCCTTGTGGTTTGGTAAGAATCCAAAAGACAGTCTTTCTTACCGCCAATTGAAAGCGATTATCAAAGATGATACCCCCGACAAAATCCTGTATTACGACCTTGTCGCAAGACGGTTCGTTGGCCGTTATGATCTGAAATTAGAGAAGTACTCGCTGCTTCGACCAAGCGACCGCAAGGAACGCCTCGAAGACATCACCGAAGGACTGTTTCCTCCTGCCGGCGAGAAACCGCCAATTGGCGAACTGTTTGATCCACCGATGGATGGGCAGCCCAACGATGATATCTTAATGAAGCCACCCGTGACCATGATGTTTCCAGAGTTGGAGAATAGCGAGTGGGACGCTTATTATACGACGGCTGCTGGAGAGCGAATCCGAGTAAACGTGCGGCTCAACGGTCGTCAAGGAACATATCGGAGCGTAGGCTGGAATGAACCCGCCGTGTTACGCGATGTGCAATACTCGCGCCGCGAAAATGGACATGCGATTCAAGGACGTTGGGCTCTTGGTCAATCGAATGGGTTTTTCCTCTTCCGTATTCCGATGGACAACCTCGGCGCGTTCGAGGGTGATTGGGGCTTTAATCGCGGTCAGGTTGACGGGATCTGGGATGGTAAGCGCAGTTCTAGATAGTGCCCCGGAGCGTAAAAGATAACTCCAAATTCTGATTGTCGTTGGGACCACTCGTTCCCATATCACTCCCGCTTTGGCAGCTTCGCCAATAGCCCCTTCATTTCGGCCACCACGTCTGTATGGGCTGGATCATCGGCCAGGTTCTTCATCTCGTGCGGGTCGGCTTGTTCGTCGAAGAGTACAGCGCCGGCTGCGCCGCCGCTCCACTCGCTGTAGCGCCACCGCTCGGTGCGGACTGACTGACCGCGCGCGCCGGCGTTATTGCAGACCGTGTAAGCCGGGTGCGGCCAGGCGGCCTGGGGATCTTTGACCAGCGGCACAAGGCTGTGCCCTTCGAGCCCAGCCGGTGGGGCAAGACCGCACAGCTCAGCAAGCGTCGGATAGATATCAAGTAACTGTGCGGTCCGCGGCGACGACTTGCCCGCAGCGCC
>JAKEHX010000558.1 GCA_022614795.1 Planctomycetaceae bacterium
CCGGGCTCAGCGGAACATCCGCCTGGCCGACTTGGATCTGGCGGAACGGGGACCGTCGGCCCTGCTGCACAACGTTCTCGGCGAAGCGTTTGGGACGCTTGGCGACCACGTCCGTGCGGCCCAGCACTATCGTCGCTCCCTCGACCTGGCCGAGCGAAAATCGCGGGAACATCTCGAGGCGTTCTACGGTCTGTTGACCTGTCTCGAGGGGGTCGCGGCGGACGGTTCCGATCAGCTTTCGCTGGCGATCCTGGCCCTGGAGCAGTTTCCGCTCGACGCTCAGCTGCTCGTGGCGCTGGGGGGCTATTTGCAGAATCTCGGTCAATCGCCGTTCGCCGTCCGCTCGTTCGATCTGGCATTTCGGCACGGCCTGATCGAGCCCCAAGTCTGGCACTTGCCGGAAATCCGCCAGATCGCCGCGTCCAGTGCCGCCGCCGTGCTCGTGCAGTCGCGCGAGCACGATCAGGCCCGCACGTTGCTCGAAGCAGCCGTCACGATCTATCCGCAGTCGCACAAGCTCGCCCTTCAGCTCATCGACTTGCATGTTCGAAATCTGCGCCGCAACGAGGCCCTCGCCGTGATTGCCGGATTCGCTTCGGCTGCCGATCGCGAGCGGCTCGCCACGGCGGTTCGCGGCGCGTACCTCGCGCAGCAGGGGGACTGGCCTGCCGCCGCCGATCTGTTGCAGGCTGCCATGCTCGACGGCTGCCGCGAGCGGTTCTGCCTCCGCTGGCTGGCCGCGAGCTGGCTCGCCATGGAGCGGCCGCTCGACGCACAGGCGGCCCTTCGCCTCTGGCAAGACGCCGATCCGCAAAACGAGGAGCTGGCTTCCTTCCAAGAGCAGCTCGCCGATCTGCTCGCCGGCTTGGCCTCCGACGCTGCCGCCGAAGTGCCCGAGCCGATCCGTGTGGACGACGCCGCCCCGGGCGTTACGCCCCCTTCTAAGCGCCAATTGCCGAGCAGTCCTACAATTGGCACCACCAGCCGAGGCAGGTTCGATTCGGCAGATTCCTAAGCCCCAGAGTCAACTTCGATCAAGTTCGAATTGACACTCCGCCCCTGCGGTATAGGGTTGACGTGTACGCGGGCCAGTCCATAGGCCGCGAACTCAACCAAGGCTTTCTCACCCCCGTGTTGGGCGAGCCTGGCTATTCTGCCAGGCTCGCCTTTTTCGTTTCTTGCCTGAGTGTTTCCGCTGAGATTCCGGGCTGCTGGGACGCGAACCGACGCCCGGTGTCCTCCGTCCATTCCTTGACAAAACGTGCCTGCTCGACTACCTAAAGTTGTTTCGCTGGCAGGTTTACGTCGATTGTCTGCCAGCCGACGCACGGGTGAAAGACGCCGCTGGCATGAACATTGCTATACCATTGGACGAGGACCTGGAACTGCCATTTCTACCGGCGCCGGATTGGGCTCAGCCGCCCGAGCCGGACGGTGAAGCTGGTGGCGGTGAAGCTGGTGACAGCGCCGAGCCGTTCATGGTCGCCGCGGCCGATGACGATTTGAACGATTTCGACGAAGACGATTTCGACGACGAGTTTGACGACGACTTCGAGGAGGAACTCGAGGACGAATACGAACTGTCGGAGTTTGAAGATGTCACCGAGGACGATTTAGTCGAAGGGGACGACGACCTCGACACGCTGGGCGGCGACTTCGTCGATGAAGACGCCGAACCCGAGGAGCCCGCCGGAAACGAATCCGAAGCCGCGGAAGGCAAAGAAGCCAGCGAGGACAAGTCGGCCAAGGAGGGGAAGAAGAAAGGCAAGTCGTCCAAGTCCAAAAAGGGCGACGAGGACCTCGACGAGGATTAGTCATATCAGTTCAATGTTCAAGGTTCAAAGTTCAAAGTCGGCACATTCTTCTTAACTTTGAACGTTGAACTCGGAACTTGAACTCTTATGTTCCAGCCCGCCTATGCTAGCGCGAATTTTCCCAAGCAGGAAGAGGAGATCCTCCGCTTCTGGAACGAGCGCGGCATTTACGACAAGTCGCTGGCTGGCCGCGCGGGCGCGCCCAAGTTCGTCTTCTACGAAGGTCCGCCGACCGCCAACGGCATGCCGCACCCCGGTCACTGCCTGACCCGGGCGATCAAGGACCTCTTCCCGCGCTACAAGACGATGCGCGGCTACCTCTGCGAGCGCAAGGCCGGCTGGGATACGCACGGCCTGCCGGTCGAAGTCGAGGTTTGCAAGGAACTGGGCATCCACGCCAAGGAAGAAATCGAAGCCTTCGGCGTCGAGGCGTTCATCCACAAGTGTCAGGAATCGGTCTGGCGTTACATGCAGGAGTGGGAACGCCTGACCGAGCGGATCGGCTTCTGGATCAAGCTCGACGAGGCCTACGTCACCTACCACCAGTCGTACGTCGAGAGCGTCTGGTGGTCGCTGAAAAACCTGTTCGACCGCGGCCTGTTGTATCAAGGCCACAAGATCGTCTGGTGGTGGGCCCAAGGGGGGACCTCGCTGTCCGCTGGCGAAGTCGGCCTCGGCTACCGCGAGGTGGCCGATCCGAGTGTGTACGTGCTGTTTCCGCTAGTGGAGGAGGGGAAGGGTTCGGAGTTCAGGGTTCAGGGTTCAGTCGCACCAACCCGAAGCGTCAGCGAGGAATCCGCGACGCCTTCACTCCTCGTCTGGACCACCACACCCTGGACGCTCCCCAGCAACCAGTTCGCGGCCGTTCATCCTGAACTCGACTATGCCACCGTGGTCGATAGCGAAACCGGCCAGCGGATCATCATGGCAGCCGCGCTGGTGGAGACGATTGCCGCCAAGGTCAAACGAGAGCTGAATGTTGAATCGACTTGCAAAGGCAAGGACTTGCTCGGCCGGCGCTACGTGCCGCCGTTTGACTATTACTACAAGGCACAGGGCCACCGAGCGGGCCGACTTAAGTCTGGCGGCGAGCAGCCAGTTGCGTGGCGCGTCGTCGCGGCCAATTTCGTGACGACCGACAGCGGTTCCGGCGTTGTCCACCAGGCGCCCGCGTTCGGCGAAGTCGATTTTCAAGTCCTCGTGGACGAACAGGCTCGCTTTATCGACGGCGAAGGACCGCCGCTCATCAACGCGGTTGGCCCCGACGGCAAATTCACGGCCGAAGCGGCCGATTACCAGGGCCGCTGGGTCAAGGAATGCGACAAGGACATCACGCGGCGCCTGAAGGAAGAAGGCAAGCTCTACCACCAGGAGCAATACCTCCACGAGTATCCCTTCTGCTGGCGGGCCGAGCAGGATCCGCTGATCCAGTACCCGCGCCAGAGCTGGTTCATCAAAACGACGGCGTTCAAGGACGCGATGCTCGCGAATAACGAGCAAATCAACTGGCTCCCCGAGCACATCAAGCACGGCCGTTTCGGTAACTTCCTCGAATCGAACGTCGACTGGGCCCTCTCGCGCGAACGCTATTGGGGCACGCCGCTGCCGATCTGGGTCTGCCAGCAGACGGGCAAAATGGAAGCGGTCGCCAGCTATGACGAACTACTAAAAAAGCCCGGCATCCGCGGAACCGAAGTCTGGGACGCCGCCAAGAAGGCCAAGCCGTCGCTCCCCGATGATCTCCGCGTTCACAAGCCCTACATCGACGCGGTCACGTATGATTCGCCGTTTGCCGCCGGCGCGCGGATGGAGCGGGTCACCGAGGTCATCGACTGCTGGTACGACAGCGGCGCGATGCCCTTCGCCCAATGGGGCTACCCGCATGCGGGTGTCAGCAAGTTCGAGGAGCAGTTTCCTGCGGATTTCATCAGCGAGGCGTTGGACCAGACCCGCGGCTGGTTCTACAGCCAGCTCGCGATCTCGACGATGCTGTTTGGCGAGAAAATGGAAGGTCAGAGGTCAGAGGGGGTCGGAGGTCAGCAGTCGGCTTCAGCGGACAAAGTACCGAGTACTCAGTACTCAGTACTCAGTACTGCTCGCCAAGCTGCTCCTACTCCGCACTCCGCACTCCGCACTCCGCAATCGATTCGCACCCAGTTTCCGCACCCTTTCAAAAACTGCATCGTCCTCGGCCTGATGCTCGGCGAGGACGGGCAGAAGATGTCCAAGCAAAAGCGAAACTACCGCGAGCCGCGGGAAATCTTCGACAAATACGGCGCCGACGCTCTGCGATGGTACTTCTTTGCCACCCAACCGCCGTGGACCACGATCCGCTATGCCGAACGGGCCATCAAAGACACAATCCCCGAGTTCATTCTGCGGCTCTGGAACTGCTATTCGTTCTTCGTCAACTACGCCAATTCGAATGATCGCTTTGAGCCGGAGAAACTCGTTCTTAGCCGGGACCTAACAGGTCCCGGTGCAGCGGCAATCGGCGCTCCACTGCAACTCAATGCCGCCGACCTCGCGAATTCAAAGGGCTTTCGCCCCGCACGCGAGCGGAGCGAACTCGACCGCTGGATTCTCAGCGAGCTCAATCGCACGATCGCTGCTGTCGTCGAGCGGATGGATGCCTACGACAACTACGAGGCCTGTAAACGGCTGAACGCCTTCGTCGATGGCCTTTCAAATTGGTACGTCCGCCGCAGCCGCGATCGTTTCTGGGCCGCGATGGACGCGGCGCATCAGCAGGACAAGCTCGACGCCTACTGGACACTGTACGAATGCCTGCTCACCACCGCCAAGCTGATCGCCCCGTTTACGCCTTTCGTCGCCGAAGCGATGTGGCGGAACCTGGCGGGCGTGTTTGGCGAGCAGGGATTAGGGCTAGGGGCTAGGGCTAGTGGTGAGGGCTCCACGCTCCCTGCCCTAGCCCCCAGCCCTAGCCCCTTTGCCGCTGAATCCGTCCACCTCTGTGACTATCCCACGCCAGACCTCAAGCAGATCGACGAGACGCTCTCCACGCGAATGGACCTGCTGCGCCAGATCGCTTCCCTCGGCCTCTCGGCCCGCATGGCCAACAAGCTCAAGGTCCGCCAGCCGCTGTCGAAGGTCGAAGTGATCCTCTCCGACCAGACGCACCAGGCGTGGCTCGAGGAGCACGACGAGCTATTGCGCGACGAACTGAACGTAAAAACGATCGAGTACACCAAGGACGCCGACAAATACATCACCTACCAGGTCCAGCCGAACTTCAAGCGCCTCGGCCCGCGGATCGGCAAGCTGCTGCCGGCGTGCAAGCAGGCCCTGGCCAGCGCCGATGGAGGCAAGTTACTTGCCGAGCTGACCGCGACCGGCAAGGTGGCGCTCGACCTGGCCGGCGAGCGCGTCGAACTCGATAGTGAAGACATCCAGGTCCGCCTGAACGCAAAGTCCGGCTGGGCCGCCGCTCAAGGCGTCGGCTGCGTCGTGGTCTTGGCCACCGAATTGACGCCGGAGCTAGTTGCCGAAGGCCAGGCTCGCGATTTCGTACGGCTCGTGCAGGATCGGCGCAAGGATCTGAATCTCGATTTCACCGACAAGATTGAAATCGGCATCGTCGGCGCCTCGCCTATGCTCCAGCAAGCCATCGAGCAAAATCGCGATTACATCTGCGGCGAGACGCTGGCGGCGAAGTTGGTATTCGTTGCCTTGCCCGGCGTGGATCCGATCGAAGTCGAACTCGGCGAAGAGAAGATCGAGCTGTTTGTTCGCAAGGTTGGCGCGAAAAATGGCTAGCTTGCTTCCCATCGCCGTTCTCATCTCCGGCGGTGGGACGACGCTGCGCAATCTGATTGAACGAGTCGGCGCGGGCTCCTTGCCGGTCGAGATTCGCCTCGTGATCTCCAGCAATCCGAAAGCTCGCGGCCTGGAATATGCCGCTCAGGCCCAAATTCCCACGCTCGTCGTCGAAAAGAAAAAGTTCGCCACGCCCGAGGCCTTCAGCGAGGCCATCTTCGGCCCCTGCCGACATGCAAAAGTTCAATACGTCGTCATGGGCGGCTTTCTCAAGCACGTGCTCATTTCTCCCGATTTTGAGAACCGCGTTGTCAACATCCATCCCGCGCTCATTCCGGCCTTTTGTGGCCACGGGATGTATGGCCTTGCGGTGCATCAGGCAGTGCTCGACTACGGGGCCAAGCTGACCGGCTGCACGGTCCATTTCGTAGATAACGACTACGACCACGGACCCATCATCTTGCAGCGGGCCGTTGCAGTTCACGACGAGGACACTCCCCAGACCCTCCAGGCCCGCGTCTTCGAAGCTGAGTGCGATGCCCTGCCAGAGGCGCTCGCCTTGTTGGCGTCCTCTCATGTGGCCGTTTCTGGCCGTCGGGTGACGATCCGCAGCTAGGTCGCCTTAAACTTCTGCCATTTAACGACTTGCGTCGCATAGCGACGGAATTGCGCCGCGTGTTGATAGATTTCTCTCACCAGGTGCTTGTAATCTGACATTATTCTTGCATAATTGGGGCAACTTACGTGGAGTGTGCTGGCCGTGATTCGAGCTGCATTTGCGGATGACCGACGAACCCGCCTGCTGGAGTTGATTCGCCAGCGGGGTTTTGCATCGCTCCCCGCTCTTGCCCAAGCCCTTGCCGTGTCTGAATCCACGGTTCGCCGTGACCTAGATTTCCTCGAAGAGTCGGGGGTGGCCCAGCGAACGCACGGGGGTGTGTTCTACACGGGTCCATCGCCGAAGCTGGCCCACTTCGATCAACGCCAGTCGTTCAACTGGGATAAAAAGCGTCGCATCGCGGTCGCGGCCAGCCAACTCATCGACGACAACGACACAATCCTGCTCGACGGCGGCAGCACGACCTATGAGCTCGCCCAGCTTCTGGTCGGCCGGCCGCTGCAAGTCGTGACCAACTCGTTGCCCGTCGCCAACCTGTTTACCTCCAGCGATAACGCCGACCTGGTCCTGATTGGTGGATACGTCCACGCCAAGACCGGCGTCTCGCTGGGTCCGTATGCCAACCAGATGCTCGCCGGCCTGAACGTGCGGCGGGCGGTGCTCAGCGTCGCCGGGGCCAGCGAGCGGGGCTTTTTCAATAGCAACCTGCTCCTGGTCGAAACCGAACAGGCGATGATGCACTCCGCCGATGAAGTGATCGTCGTCGCCGACAGCACCAAATTCAGCCACACCAGCCTCGCCCACCTGTGCAACCTCACCGACATCGACATCCTGGTCACCGACGATGAGCTGAGCCCCGCCTGGCGGGAGCGCCTGGCCGCGGCCGAGGTCAGGCTCGTCCTCGCCGATCACGTAGAGCCAGCGCCAAGCCAGCCAGACACACCATGAGCCAACTCGACCGTTCGGTCATCGAGAGCATCGTCCGGCAGATTGTGCTGTCTCAGACGGGACAGGCGCCGGCTCGAAGTGCGCCGTCAGCCGCTCCGTCCGAACCCGCCAAACCGAACCTCGTCGTCAGTATCTCCGCCCGCCACTGCCATCTGACCGACGAGCACGTCGAAGTGTTGTTTGGCCCCGGTGCAAAACTGATTCCGGAAAAGCCCCTGTACCAGGACGGTTTTTACGCCGCGGAGCAGACCGTCATGGTCGTCGGCCCGCGTCGTCGCATGCTGCCCACCGTGCGCGTGCTTGGTCCCACTCGTCCGGCCAGCCAGGTGGAACTCGCCTTTACCGACGCGATCTCGCTCGGCATTGACGCACCCGTGCGCCACAGCGGCAACATCAAGGGAACTCCCGGCTGCGTGCTCGTCGGCCCCAAAGGGGTCGTCGAACTCAGCGAAGGGGTCATCCGGGCGGCCCGACACGTCCATATGAGCAACAAGCACGCTGAGTTCTACGGCGTCAAGAATAAGGACTCCATGAAGTTGCGCATCGAGTCGCCGCAGTGCACGGTGGTCTTCGAAGACCTGCTCGTGCGGGCCGACGCGACCAGCAAGCTCGAAGTCCACATCGATACCGACGAGGGGAACGCGTGTTACCTCGACGGCGCGACGAAAGTGGAACTATTGAAGCAAGACGGCGGCTGCGGATGCAAACACTGATTTGTCACGAACCAACGTCCCATTTCCGGAGATTTTTGAATGGCCAAAGCCAACGAAGCACTAGGAATGATTGAAACGAAGGGATTCATCGCCCTTCTGGAAGCCACCGACGCAATGCTCAAAGCCGCGAACGTCCAGCTTGTTGGCTGGGACAAGGTCGGCAGCGGGCTCGTCTCGGCGTTCGTCACCGGCGATGTCGCCGCGGTGAAGAGCGCCACCGACGCCGGCGCCGCAGCCGCCGGCCGCATCGGCGAAGTCGTCAGCGTGCAGGTGATTCCGCGTCCGCACGACGACCTGCATATCGTCCTGCCGCCGACGCTCAAAAAGGCCAAGGGCTAGGAGTCCGTCTCATCAACTCACCACCCATTTCCAAATAAGGTTCCATTCATGTCAGCAATCGGATTGATCGAAACCAAGGGACTCATCGGCCTCGTCGAAGCCACCGACTCCATGGCCAAAGCCGCCAACGTGCAGATCATTAAGCGCGTCGGCATCGGCGGGGCCTACGTCACCACCATCGTCCAGGGGGACGTCGGCAGCGTCCGCGCCGCGGTCGAAGCCGGTGCTCAGGCCGCTCAGCAAGTCGGCGAATTGGTCGGGAGCCACGTGATTCCGCGACCGGCCGAAGGGCTGCTCGATGCGTTCCTTGGGTAATTCTCTGGCGAGCGGGGGCCGTAAGGCCCCCGATGGCGCAGCGCCACCGGATGAGTTTGCCAGACGGCAAGCCTATCGGGAGGCTGACGCCTCCCGCTCGCCTCCGACAGCAATCGTTCGTTTGTCCTTGCATGCAACGGACTGCCACTGCCATGAAAATCCTGGTCGCCAACCTCGGCTCGACAAGCTTCAAGTATCGGCTGTTCGATATGGCCGATGAACGGCAGCTTGCGCGCGGCGGCGTCGAGCGAATCGGCTCGGCGGAAAGCCCGTGTTTCGTCGAAATCGGCGGCAAGCGCCAGGAGCTCAAGACGCCCATTCCCGATCACGCGGCCGCGGTCCGGCAGTGTCTGGCCCAGCTCACCGACCCGGCCTCTGGGTGCCTCAGAAATGCCGGCGAAGTGGCTGCCATCGGTTTCAAGGCCGTGCATGGCGGGCGGATCAGCGGAGTCCAGCGCGTGACGCCCAATGTCCTGACAGCGATGGAGGAAATGAGCCTGGTCGCCCCGGCTCACAACCCGCCGTACATCAAGGCCATGCGGCTCCTGGCGGAGAAGCTGCCCGAGATTCCGCTCGTCGCGGCATTCGAAACCGGCTTCCACGCCACCATCGAAGACCGGCTGCGGTATTACCCCGCGCCATTCGAATGGGCCGAGAAACTCCACATCAAGCGCTGGGGCTTTCACGGCGCGAGCCACCGCTACATCGCCCAGCGAACCAGCCAACTGCTCGGCCGCTATGATCTGCGAATCATTTCGTGCCACCTGGGCGGCTCGAACAGCCTGTGCGCGATCCGCGGCCAGCAAAGCGTGGCCACGTCGATGGGCATGAGCCCGCAAACCGGCCTGCCGCACAACAACCGCGTCGGCGATTTCGACCCGTTTGCGATCCCGCTCATCATGCAAGCCGAAGGACTGTCGCTGCACCAGGTGCTCGACACGCTGGCCGAGCGCTCCGGCCTGTTCGGGCTCTCGGGAATCAGCGGCGATATCCGCGATCTGGAAGACGCGGCTGCTCAAGGCAAAGCCCGGGCTCGCCTCGCGCTCGATGTGTTTATCGCGGAAATCCGCCGGCATTTGGGCGGACTGCTGGTCGAGCTGGGGGGAGTTGACGCGGTCGTCTTCACGGGCGGCATCGGTGAAAACGGCGTCAGCATCCGCACCGGCGTTTGTGCCAACCTAATGGAGCTGGGCATCGAGCTCGACCCGCAGCGCAACGCCAAGGCCAAGGGAGAATGCCGCATCAGCACCGACACGAGCCGCGTGCAGGTTTGGACCGTGCCGACCAACGAAGAGCTTGTCGTCGCCCGCCAGACTAAACACGTGCTCGACAACAACTGACCACTGACCACTGACAATCCCATGTTTGTCGCCAAAGTCACCGGCTCGCTCGTCTCGACCCAGAAGGTCGAAGCGATGAAGGGCTGCAAGCTGCTCGTTGTCGAACCCTATCGGGTCGATCCGGCCGAGCGAAAGTCACTAGTCACCACCGGCCGCACGTTTGTGGCCGTGGATATGCTCGGCGCGGGAGTGGGCGATTATGTGCTGCTCACGCAAGGGAGCAGCGCCCGACTGACGCCGGAAACCAAAAATATGCCCGTCGATGCCGTCGTCGTCGGCATCGTCGATCAAGTCCACGTCGATAGCGGAATGGTGTACTCACGCGAGAAATGAACCGTAGGGTGCATGAGCAACGCGAAATGCACCGCAGAGAATCAGGCCGGTGCATTTCGTTGCACTCATGCACCCTACACTCAAGCCCCCAGCCCTAGCCACTCCCATGAAAATCGACGAATCCCTAATTCGCAGTGTGGTCGCCCAGGTGCTCAGCGAAGTCAACCGCACCAGCGGTGCGCCCGTCGCCCCCAAGTCGCTTGCCGGCCGCCACGGCATCTTCACGTGCCCTAACGAGGCAGTGAAAGCGGCTGGCGACGCCTTCGAGCAGCTCCAGGAGCGGACGATCGAAGATCGCAAACGGATCATCGACCACATCCGCCGCATCTCGATCGACCAGTGCGTCGAGCTGGGCACGATGGAGATGCATGAAACCAAGATTGGCCGCCTTGAACATAAGATCGAAAAACTCAAGACGCTCGGGGAGCGGACGCCCGGCGTTGAGTTCATGCGGAGCGAAGTTTTTAGCGGCGATCACGGGCTGGCGGTCATCGAACATGCACCGTTCGGCGTGATCGGAGCCATTACGCCGGTCACGCACTCCCTGCCAACGATCACCGGCAACGCAGTGAGCATGCTGGCGGCTGGCAATACCGTCGTGGTCAACCCCCATCCCAGCGGCAAGAAGGTCGCAGCCGAGGGGGTCCGCCGCTTCAACCAGGCCATTCACCGCGACCTGGGCATCGACAACCTGATCTGCGTCATTGCCGAGCCGACGCTGGAATCGGCCAATGCCTTGTTCGCCCATCGCGGCATCAATATGATCTGCGTCACGGGCGGTCCGGCGGTGGCCCGCGCGGCGCTCAAGTCGGGCAAGCGGGCAGTCGTCGCCGGGCCGGGCAATCCGCCGGTCGTCGTCGATGAGTCGGCGGACCTGGACAACGCGGCCAAGTGCATCATTCGCGGCGGAGCGTACGACAACAACCTGCTCTGCATCGCTGAAAAGGAAGTGTTCGTCGTAGCCCGCGTCTTCGAGGCGATGCTGGCCGCCATGGAGCGTGCCGGGGCGGTCCGCTTAAGCGCCCCCGAGGTTGAGACACTCACGAAAAACGCAATTGTGCAAGTCGGCGACGGGGAGCATAAGCACGACGCTCCCAGCAAGGAGTTCCTCGGCCAGGATGCGGCTGTGCTCGCTAAAGGGGCGGGCAGAAGCGGCGTCTCCGACAAGGTCGAGCTGCTCTTCGGCGAAACCGACCTGGCCAATCCCTTCGTCCCGGTCGAGCAGATGATGCCGTTCATTCCCTTCGTCCGCTGCCGCGACGTCGATGAGGCGATCGCCCGGGCCAAGGACGCCGAGCACGGCTTCCGCCACACGAGCATCATCCACTCGAACAACGTCAAAAACATGACGCGCATGGGCCGCCTGATGGACACGACGCTGTTTGTGAAGAACGGCCCGTGCATGGCGTCGCTGGGCCTGGGAGGCGAGGGTTATCTCTCGTTCTCGATTGCGGGGCCGACGGGCGAAGGAGTCACCACGCCGCTCACGTTCACGCGCGAGCGACGTTGTTCGTTAATTGACGATTTGTGCATCCTTGGGAAACCGAAAGCGTAGAGTCCAAGGTCCAAAGTCCAAGGTCCAAAGTCGAACGACGTTGGGCCGCATGACCTTGGACCTTGGACCTTGGACTTTGGAC
>JAKEHX010000559.1 GCA_022614795.1 Planctomycetaceae bacterium
AGAAGGCCGCGACGACACGCTCCTCAAAAACATTTTCTATCTTGAGGAGCCTGCGGATTCTGGAAAGTCGACAACAAGACGGAAAGGGAAACAACCAGACGATGAATCGGGCGATTTGGACGACGATAATCCACCGCCGCCAACCGGATCGCCAATTAGTGTGAAGAAGATCGCCGGCGGGTTCAGCATTTCGAGTCGCGAGAACGACGGAGCGCCAGTTTTCGAGATTGGCGTTGAAGTTGCGTACGAAGTTCGCCGGGGGAATCCCTTCAAGAAGTATGAGCGCTTTGACTTTGCGCTCGACGCCAAGCCGATCATGATCGCAGCTGAAGGCGCCACTTATCAATCGGAAGGCAACAAGCTCCAAGTGAGGCCAACTCGCAGTGATTTCAGTGTCAAGGTCACGGGCTTTGACACACATCGTGATTTGGCTATTCGCGCCGTACCGCGAGTCCAGGAGTCGAAAGATGCTCAGAAGGTTTAACTACACAAACCGAAAGAGAATCCCGCGTTCAGCCGTGACGGTGAGGCTGCGCACAGGTACCGCTGCCATTCCCACATTCGATGCCAAGATTGATCTTTCTGATTTAAGGCTACCAGGTGACGCGCGTGTGTACATTGAGGCCTACCATCGCGCGTCGTACATGCGTTTCCCCTTTGGTCTGGTTTCGGACCTTCGCGCCCCGCGGGATTGTCGTCTAACTGACATTGACGGCGGTGCTACGGCACTTTTTCGCGTCAAAGTTGTTGACGAAAAGGGCGAGCACGGATGCGTACTGGCCGAGGCAGACGGGATCAGCCCGCTCGATAGCGACCAGACAGCCGCCGACCGCACATCAATCCTGCCCGTCGTAATTAGCGACCTGGGGCATGAAATCTGGCGTGTGGACTTTGACACTCATGATGGACGACCGGTACTCGAATTGAACAAAGCCGTCGAGACAATCGCTCAAATCGCGCTCGGAGACGACCAGTTCATGGCTTTGGTCTATCCATCTGCCGTCAGACAAATCTTGATTCAGGTTCTGAGAAAGGAAGAACGCTGGGACGTGAACGGTCCATTGGGGGATTGGCAAACGCAATGGCTGCGATTCGCTTGCTCGTTGCCGGGAATCATGGCTCCGCCGCGACCCAACGGCGAGGATGACTCATTGCTTGAAGACCAACAACTTGAATGGATTGAGACGGTTGTGGAGGCGTTTTGTGCTCATCAGAAGACTTTGGAGCGTTTCATTCGCGCGCATCCCACCGAGGCAACGGGCTGATGGCTACCGTACGAAAACTAACTGATGTTGGGATCGCAAGCTTCACGGACTACCTTAAGCGCGTTTCTGAGGGCGAAGCTCTCGAACCCCCGACGCATCTCTTGTTTGATTCAGAGGCATCAGAAGCACTACTCGGCACCGCTGAAGTTGAACAGGTCGTCCTCGATACCAAACTGATGGCCGCGAAGTATCTTCAGCGGCAGCTGGCATCACTGGATCGTATTGAGGTGGATAACAGTGTTGGACTGTGGACTTGGCTCTCGCTTTACTTCTTTGAGCAATTGTGCCCAGCCAGCGCAAACGGTCGTCGTGAACCAGGGGAACTTGTCAGGCACGTTCTGAGCCCATTTTTCAAGAAGTACTACCGTCACCTTCTCGGAGGTCCATGCCGCCTTTTGCAACTCCATGGCGAGTTTGCCCGCGTGTTCCTCTATGGGCCGCTGCCTGAACACGGCGATTTCTCCGAGCAACTCGCATCACGCATGCAGATAATTACGAATCGTGCATTAATAGAAGCTGTTGACCGTCTCTATTTCGACGCCAAGGCAGAGGGAGGCGGCCGCCCGAAGCGTGGAGCGCTTACTCGTAGTCGTGCTGGCAATCTTCGGCGGCTCGTTGCGGTGATTCAGCAATTTGATCTGACCTATGACTTGTATGCGATGAGTGCCGACGAAATCATCGAGCTCCTTCCAAAGGAATTCGGTCGCTGGGCTGCATCAAACGGCGAAGACGACGCATAGTCTGATCCTGTTTTGCAATGAGCCGCCCTACGAAATCATCCGGTCAAACTCCGCTTCGTCGATGATCTTGATGCCCAGTTGCTTGGCCTTGTCCAGCTTGCTGCCGGCTTCGGCGCCGGCCAGGACGAAGTCGGTCTTCTTGCTGACGCTGCTGGACGGGCGGCCGCCGTGGCGCTGGATGGTTTCGGTGATGGACTCGCGGGAATAGTTTTTCAGAGTGCCCGTGACCACGATGGTTTTGCCCGAGAGCGGGCCAGTGGCAGCGGCGCCGGACTTTTTCACTTCCATTTGCGGGTCGATGCCGACGGCCTTCAGATCGGCGACGGTCCGCTTGCCAGCCGGGTTGTGGAAGAAGTCGTGGACCGAGTCGGCAATGGCCGGGCCGATTTCGTGGACCTGGCTCAGCTCTTCCTGGGTCGCCTTGGAAAGCGCCCCCAGGCTGCCGAAGTGCGACGCCAGGACGTAGGCCACGCGGTTGCCCACATGGCGGATCCCCAGGCCGGCCAGCAGGCGCTCCAGCGGCTGCTGGCGGCTGCGCTCGATGTTCTCGACCACCTTTTTGGCCACCTTCTCGCCGACCGTGCGGCGGACGACCTTCTCCCCCTGCTCCACTTCGGACGTGAGGCCGGCGATTGTCTCGGCCTTGAGCTTGTAGAGGTCGGCGAATTCGGCGACATGCCCCCCTTCGACGAGCTGATCGACGAGCACGTCGCCCAACCCCTCGATGTCCATCTGCCCGCGCTGGCAGAACCACCGCAGCCGCTCCTTGAGCTGGGCCGGGCAGGCCGGGTTCACACAGCGGATATAGGGCGTGTCCGCTTCGCGCTCCACCTTCTCGCCGCACGACGGACATTTTTTCGGCGGCTCGATGGGCTTGGCCCCTTTAGGCCGCTTCTCGGGGACCGCCTCGACGACGTACGGAATCACTTCGCCGGCCCGCTCGATGATGACGGTGTCCCCCAGGTGCAGGTCGAGCCGCTGGATCTGATCGATGTTGTGCAGCGTGACGTTGGTGACGGTGACGCCGCTGATGAAGACGGGGGCGAGCTCGCCGACCGGTGTGAGATTGCCCCCTTTGCCGACCTGCCAGCGGACGCGCTCCAGCACCGTCGGCTGCTGTTCGGTTTCGTATTTGTACGCGACGACCCACCGCGGGGCCTTGCTCGTCGCCCCCAGGCGTTCGCGGTGTGCGAAGGCATCGACCTTCACAACCATCCCGTCAGTCATGTACGGGAGCTTGGGGCGGACCAGCTCGAACTTATGAATTTCGGCAATCACTTCCTCGATGTTCGCGGCCTGCACGACCTGCTTGGGGAGCGGAAAGCCCCAGTCGCGGAGGAGCTTCGTCCACTCCCAGTAGCTTTCGGCAGGCATGGGCTGGACCTGCCCGGCCCCGTGAGCGAGAAACTTGAGCCGCCGCTTGGCCACGATTTTGGGATCCAGCCGCCGCAGCGTGCCGCTCGTTAAATTGCGGGCGTTGACGTAGGGCTCCTCCCCCTCGGCTTCGATTTCCTTGTTGACCCGCTGGAAGTCCTCGTTGTCCATATAGACTTCGCCGCGGACCTCCAGGACGGGCGGGATGGGCGCACAGTCCTTGTGGAGCGTGAGCGGAATCGCTTTGATCGTGCGGGCGTTGACCGTCACGTCGTCGCCGACGTTGCCGCGGCCGCGCGTCGCCGCGAGCACCAGACGGCCGTTTTCGTAGCGGAGGTTGATCGACGTGCCGTCGATCTTGGGCTCCAGGACGTACGCCGGCTGCTCCCCGCCGAGTCCCTTGCGGACCCGCTCGTCGAACGCCCGGATTTCCTCCTCGCTGTACGTATTGTCGATGCTCATCATCGGCACGGCATGGCGGACCGGTTTCAATTCGGTCTGCACGTCGCCGCCGACCCGCTGTGTGGGGGAGTCGGGCGTGATGAGGTCGGGATGCTGCCGCTCGAGGTCGATCAGCTCCTGGAGCAGCCGGTCGTACTCGCGGTCGCTGATCGTGGGCCGGTCCTCGAGGTAGTACCGGCGGTCGTGCTCGCGGATTTCGTCGCGGAGCTGGGCGATGCGTTTGGCAGGGGAGGACATGTGCGGGTGATCGGAAGAACTGGGAGGGGAACACTGATCAACGCTAATCATCACTAATCAGTGAAGATTAGTGAAAATCAGTGTTCCTTCCCACACTCCGGAGCGACGGTCGCCTTCTTGCTCGTCGCCGAGTTCGGCACCAGGCACAGGAATTTGAGCGGCGACGTGCCCGTGTTGCGGAACTGATGCACTTCGTCGGGCTTCACCAGCACGACATCGCCCGCGTTGAGTCGGTGCGGCTGGTCCCCTTCGAAGACGATCCCCTGTCCTTCCAGGACGAAGACCTCGTGCTCGTAAGGATGGCTGTGCCGCGGCGTGTAACCGCCCGGAGCGACCTCGAACTGCCGCATCGCAAAATTCGGCGTGCCGTCGCGCTCGCCCAAGAGCCAGCGGACCTGGCAGCCGTGGCTTCCTTCCATTTCGACCGGTTGCTGGACGACTTGTTCGTAGTGGTTGACTTTCATCGCGGGTCCTCCCCGACCTCTGACCTCTGAACTCTGACCTCCGACCTCTGACCGAATGCCTCAGGGGGCTCACGCCCCCCGCTCGCCATTTGCCGCGACTCCGTCCCCCGCTCCCAATACTCATCCGTCCCGATGGCCGCCGCCGTCAGCACGGCCAGCAGCACCAGCTCGACGACCAGGATCGCCAGGCCGTGCTGGCGCATCAATCCCACCAGTCCCTGCTCGTCGGCCATTCGCGGATCGAGGCCGCGGACCGTCATTACGCCGTAGGCACAGGCGGTAATCGCGAACGCCACGCCCACGACGAGCAGGGCCGCGTAAAACGGATTGGTCGCTTTCACGTCGCGCATCGCTCGATTATATCGCACGCCTTTTCGCATTGTTGCCCCGGCGGGGCTTTGTTAGCCTGCGGCGTCGATGAAACCCCGCATTTCACTTGCCGCGCTTGCACTATGCGCCTTCGCCGCTTTTGCGCACAGCGCCCGCGGCCAGTTCTTCGACGAAGGGCTGTCGCGGCTGCCCGCGCCTGGCGACGATTCTGGCGCGGGGCCAGCCGCTCAGATTCTGCCGGAGCCCGTGACCCCAGGCCCGGCCGCGCCGGTGGACGAGCACCGGGTCATTCTCGAAGAGCCCGGCTGGCACGTCTGGAGCCCGGCATTCTGGGACCCGTGGGAGGGGAACGTGGAACTGGGCTTGAGCGGCACCGAAGGCAACTCAGAAACGTTCAACGTCCGCTTCGGCATGACCGCGAAGCACAAGACGCCCGCGTTTGTCCAAACGCTTCAGATTACCTCAATTCAAAAATCAGCCGACGGCGTCACGACCGCGAACACGGCCCTGGTCGATGGGCGGCTGGAGTGGCCGATGCCCGCGTCGCGGTGGAATTACTTCATCCACGGCCTGTGGGAATACGACGAGTTCAAGGCCTTTCAATACCGCGTTTCGGCCGACACGGGCCCGGGCTTCGAATTCATCCAGACCGACGCGACGATGCTCATGGCCCGCAGCGGTGTGTCGGTGTCGCACGAAGTGGGCGGGCCCGAGAACATGTGGAACCCCGAACTTGTGTTCGGCGGCGAGTTGAAGCACAAGTTCAACCCGACGCACTCGATCAGCGCCAAGGTCGATTACTTTCCGACGATCACCGACTGGGGCGATTACCGCCTCAACAGCCAGGCCTCGTGGGAGATCGCCCTGGCCGCGGCCTGGGGCCTGAGCTTGAAGCTGAGCGTGATCGACCGCTACGACAGCAGCCCCCAAGGCGCCCGTCCCAACGACCTCGACTATTCGACGCTGCTGTTGTGGACGTTTTAGGGGTGCGCTTGTCGCAAGCTACTAACGCGTGCCAGCGCTAGCTGTTGTCGCGACGTAAAGTTGGCCTTTTCTGCCGGGCACGGTTTCGAGTACAAGCCCCCGTTCAGCTTGTCAAATTCGGCGGTGAGGCTGCGCAAGCGGGAATCTTGTCGGCCGGCCTCGCAGCCTTTGCGGGAGGCAGTGGATCGTGCGTCCATCATTTGCCCTGTGCTGCGCCCTTGTCGCGTCGCTCTTGCTCCCGATATTCGCCTCCGGCCAATTCGCCAGGGCCCAGCCGCAACCCGGTTCGGGCGGCCATGCCCCCGGAGCCGGCGCTCGGCCGATGAACGCAAGCCCAATGAATTCCGGCCCGATGAATGCAAGTCCTATAAGTTCCAGTCCGGTGATTTCAACTCAGGCGACTTTGCCTGCGCCCACACCAGTTCAAACGACGCCTGCCTCGCCCTCCGACCGGATTTACTTCGATGTGCCGGAAACCGGGGCGATTCTCGGCCTGGACGATCCGGGATGCCAGTCGTGCGGGCCCGGCGGCTGCAACCATTGCGGCCGGTTCGGCAATCGGATCGGCCCGTGCGGCGGGGGTTGCTTTGCCGGGCTGTATGTGCGGGCCGAATATCTGCTCTGGGGCACGAAGGGGGCCGATTTGCCGGCCCTGGTGACCACCAGCCCCGACGACACGCCGCAGGCCGACGCGGGCGTGCTCGGCGAGCCGGGGACCGAAATTCTCTTCGGCGGCGAATCAGTCAACAGCAACGTCCGCGGCGGCGGACGGCTCACCTTCGGCTGGTGGTTCGAGCCGTGCCGGCGGTTGGGCGTGGAAGGGGAATACTTCGCACTCAAGAACGAATCGGAAGATTTCGAGGCCAGCTCCGACGGCACGCCGATCCTCGCCCGGCCCTTCTTCGACATCGTCGATGGGGTCGAAAACGCCGAGCTGGTTGCCTTTCCCGACTTGCTCCGCGGCACGGTCGCCGTCCGCTATGAAACACGCTTTCAAGGGGCCGGCGTGCGGGGAATTTACAACCTCGCGTGCGGCGACGGCTGCGGCACGAGCTGCATCACCTGTTGCCCTGTGCCGACCGGGTACCGCTTCGACTTGCTCGCGGGCTATCGCTTCCTGCGGCTGGACGACCGGCTCGACATCGTCGAAAGCCTCGTTACGACCGACACGTCGACTCCCGGCGGGGCGTTTCTGCTCCGCGACCAGTTCGCAACTGAGAACGAGTTCCACGGGTTCGACATGGGCTCGAGCATGAGCTGGTGCAAAGGCTGCTGGTCGCTCGACATTTTGTCGAAGCTCGCCATCGGTTCGACCCGCAGCCGCATCGACATCGCGGGGAGCACGATCATCACCGAGGAAGGCCAATCCGAGACGTTCCAAGGGGGCCTGCTCGCCCAGCGGACGAATATCGGCCACCGGGAATTCGACGAATTCGCCGTCGTGCCCGAGCTGGGCGTGACGGTGGGTTATCAGCTCAATCCGTGCTGGCGGGTGACGCTGGGCTACACCTTCATCTACTGGAGCCGCGTTGCGCGGGCCGGCGACCAGATCGACCGCGACATCAACACGGGCCTCTTGCCCCCCGAGCAGGTCGAGGTCGAAACCCACCTGCGGCCGGCTTTCAATCTGACGTACACGGACTTTTGGGCTCAGGGTTTGACGGCGGGCCTGGAAGGAAGTTGGTAGGAGACGGGATTCGGGACTCGGGACTCGGGAGCCGAGCGAGGGTTCGGGGTTCAGGAATTACTGACCTTGGCACTTGGTCCCCAAAACCCTGTTCCCTGAAACCTGAGCCCTGAACCCTGAACCTTGCCTCGCGTCCGGCTGCGGCATTCTCTTTAGCCGTTCTGGCCTGATTTTCGTTCTGCCTGCCGCCCCCGGATTGCTTCTGCGGCAAACTAGACAGCGGGCTAAGCCCCTTCTTTCCCCGCACCGATAGCAAAGCGAAGAACTCTACCGCTACGGGCCCCCGCTCTCTCTCGCGAGGAATGGCGCCATGCCGCGCAAACGCTCCTCCGGAATGTCCCGGTTTTTCCGCCGCGTAATTGACCAGATATTCTCGGGCAGTACCGCGCATTCCCAGCGCAACGCCGGCCGACGCCTGAACTTCGAATCGCTCGAAGGCCGCCAGCTCATGGCCAGCGACCTGGCGAGCATCAGCGGCATCGTGTCATCGGGCAGTCCCGTCGTGGGAGCGACGGTCAATCTCTATCTCGACGACGGAGATGCGGTGTTCGATCCGGGGGCAGGCCAGGACGGCACGGCAACGGTTGATTTAACGGACGGAGCCGGCGTCTATCGTTTCGACGGCCTCGTCGCCGGCTCGTATTGGATCGAGCAGCCGGCGCAAACCGTGGGGACCACGGTCCTTGGGCAGTTCGTGGCGCCGCTCATCGCTGTTTCCGCCAGCCAGGCCGCGGGCGTACTGGGCACATCGATCGACAACTTCGCCGACGCCGTCGCCCAGGTCGTGACCGCCGACAACACCACGCTATCCAATAACAGCTCAGCCGATCATGCGGGCGCGATCGGCGGCGAGCGCGACATGGTGGTGGTCCTGACCAATCCGGCCATGGGCGAGTCGGTCACGCTCGACAGTTCGTCCAACCGCCTGCGCTTCGACTCGTCGCTCGCCGCCCAGGGCGATTTCACGGTCGTCTATGACGGCAACGACAACGACGCGACGACGACCGCCCACACCGGACTGGGAAGCGTCAACCTGACGGCCAACGGCGCCACATCGATCAAGGCGCAGGTCCAGGCCGATCATGACAACGCGACGATCCGCCTGCGGGTCTATACCAATGCCACGGATTACTCGGACGCTACGTTTACGATTCCAGGAACAAACGTGGCCACGGACGTCGTCTTTGATTTTGCGACCGACTTCGCGCTCGGCGCCGGCGCCACCAACCCCGCCAACTTCAGCAATGTGGGGGCCATCGAAGTACTGGTCGAGACGACCACCAATGCGACCGACGGGCAGGTCAACCTGCTCGGCGCGTTTGGTCCGACCGTCATTACGCAAAACCTGGTCAACAACATCGACCTGTCGCTCGACAAATCCGTCAATAACCCGACGCCCAACGTCGGCCAGCAAGTGACCTTCACGATTACGGTGACCAACCCGGCCGGCGGCGCGGAGGCGACGGGCATCGTCGTGACCGACAACCTGCCGGCGGGCTTGACGTTTGACAATGCGACGACCGCGACCGGCAGCTACGACCAGAACACCGACCTCTGGACTCTCGGCTCGCTGGCCTCCGGAGCGACCGCCACGCTGCAAATCTTCGCCACGGTGACCAGTTCGGCTCAGATCACGAATACCGCGTCGATCACTGCCGTCGATCAACCCGATCCCGACACCACGGACAACACCGATACTGCTCAGGTCGATGCGCCACTAGCCGCTGACTTGTCGGTCACGAAGACACCCAGCAGCGCCACGCCCAACTTCGGGTCGAACGTCACGTTTACGGTGACGGTTGCCAACAATGGCCCGGACCAGGCGACGGGCGTCGTCGTCACGGACCTCTTGCCCGCGGGGCTGAGCTTCGTCTCCTCGACGCCAAGCCAGGGCAACTATGTCTCCGGAACGGGCGTGTGGACGGTCGGAAACATCATCAGCGGAGCCAATGCGACCCTGGCCATTGTGGCCCAGGTCAACTCGACCGCGTCCATCGAGAACGTGGCCCAGGTCACGGCGTCGGGCGTTTTCGACCCCGATTCGACTCCCAACGACAACCAGGGGGACGACCGGGCCGCCGCGACGATCGATGCCCCGGCCGCCGCCGACCTGCGGCTCGCCAAGAGCGCGAGCGCCGCGCTCGTCGATATCGGCCAGCAGGTGACCTTCACGCTGACGCTGACCAACGACGGGCCCGATCAGGCAACGGGAGTGACGGTCAGCGACCCCTTGCCGGCCGGACTGTCGTTCGTGTCATTCACGGCGAGCGTGGGGACCTATGTGGACAGCACGGGGGTCTGGACCGTCGGCACCTTGAATAGCGGGGCCACGGCGACGCTGGAAATTGTCGCGACTATGACGACACCCGGCCTCAAGACGAACGTCGCCCAGGTCACGGCTGCCAACGAGTTCGATCCCGACTCGACCCCCAACGACAACACGGGCGACGACCGTGCCACGGCCAACGTCGCCGCGGCGCGGCTCTCGAAGCGGCGGTTTTTGGCGCGGTGACGCCCAAGGTCCAAGATTGGATACTGGTTCCTGGCCCCTGGCCCCTGGCCCCTGGCTCCTGGTCCCCGGTTCCTGGCCACTGGCTCCTGTCTACTTCGCGATCATCTCCAGAATCGCCCCGACCGGCAGCGTGTAGGCCTGAATCAGCACTAGGGCCGCCAGGTACGCCAGGCGCCAGCCGCGCTCGTCGCTCTTGCATTGGCCCATGCCCAGCAGCATAAGCATCCAGCCGAAACCACGGACCGGAGCGACGAAATAGGTCGTGGCGGCAAAGAAGAGCAGGGCGGCGTTGCGGACGGTTGAAATGCGCGGCTTATCGGGCCACAGAAACAGCACTGCCAGCGTCCCCTCGATCGCCACGGTCCACCACGTCATCCGCTGCGCCAGCCACCACAGCCGAGGCGAATCGGTGAGGGCCACGGCGTCGATCGTCAGGCCGCGGACGTAGCCGCTGTGCATCAACTCGCGAAGGTCGCGATTGGCGGCCAGCACCTCGCTCGACATGCCGGTCAGCCAGGACACGAGCGGCGCGAGGCGCGGATCGCACAGACATTCGTAATGAAAGAACGATCCATCCAGGTACTCCGGCGTGGCCAGCTTCCAGACCGTCGCCAGCAGCATGCACAGGCCGATCAGCCACCGGCTTGCAAGGGCCAGGGCTCCGTGCTGCTCTTGCCGGGGCAACGAGAAGGCGCAGCATAGCGCCAGGCACCAATAGACGAACAGGTACTTGTGGTTGTCGGACGATTCCCAGGTCATATAGACTGTTGCTCCCAGCAGCGTCGCGACGATGTACCAGAACTGCGGCCGCACGAGCCACGAGCGAAACACGACGCCCAGAGCGAACATCGCAATCAGCGGCGCTCGCAGATACCACTGTTCCGGCGCGGCAGTAAGCAGCAGCACGATCGTCAGGAGCGGCAGGTCGCGCAGCGGCTTGATCGCCGGCCAGCGCAGCGGTCCGGCTCGCCAGGCACGCGCGAAGAGTGGTTTGTGCGCGGTCATTGCGGCGCCTCCGCCGTGGCCTCGCGGATCTTCTCGCCGCGAAGCTGCACCGAACCGCTATAGGGAACGCCCTCTGTGATGTTCCGATCGCGTGCGCTGTAGGGAACGCCCTCTGTGGCGTTCCGATCGAACCGCGTCCGCCAGCACTCCACGCGAACGGCCGACACGTTAAGAGCATGCTCCGGCGGTTCGTTGGCGGGAATCGCCTCCAGCGAGCGAAACAGGCCAATCGTTGGCTGCGGCAGATGGACCGGCTGCGTGTTCTCGTGCGACCAGCGCTGGGCCTCACGGACCAGCCGCTCATCGGGCCGCCGCCAATGGATTGCGGCCAGGCGGCCGGCCAGGCCATCGATCTTGGCCTGCGTGGGCGCGGCCCGCAGTTCGGCGACCGTTTTCTCCAGGTGCCTGGGAATGGCCAGCGGCAATTCGCCCTCGGGCGTCATCGCAAAGGCCCGCACGAACCGTGACGCTTCGCTATCGATCGTCGAGAACATCCCAAAGCCGCCCCCTTTCCACTGCGTTTGGCCGTACGCGACAACGCGGAAGGCATGCAGCCCCGCCACCAGGCAGAGGCAGAGCGGCGCGATGACGGCACGGCGCAGGAGGAAGCGGCGGTCGGCGGGATCGGGGGCCGGGAGCCGGGAGTCGGAGGTCGGCGGTCGGAAGTCGGAAGTCGGAGGTCGGAGGTCGAAGGTCGAAGGTCGAAGGTTGGAAGTCGGAGGTCGATCGGACATGGGCCTAACTCCTTACAGAACTCTAGGTTGCGGCAATCAGTCGGGCGATGTCCGGTCGTGCAACTCATGCCGTCTGTGCAGCCAAATCCCGCGCCTTCGACCTCCGATCTCTGACGTCCGACCTCT
>JAKEHX010000058.1 GCA_022614795.1 Planctomycetaceae bacterium
ATCTGAAAATCCCGCACACTCGGCGGCCTCTTGGCCACCACGCTCAAACCACTGGCGGTCGCAATCATCGCGTCTCTCCTTACTCAGGGCCTGAAAAACTCGTGTCTCGAAAGGCCCATTAAGCGCGATGACCGTGACTAGTCTGGTCGTAAGATGGGTAAGATGCGCCAAAGTGCCAGGCGCAACCCATTGGCAGACAAGGACTTAGAAAATCTCAGAAAATCTCTTCGGCGCAGCGAGGGTGGTCGGGAGTCTTTGGCGGATGACGGTTCTCCATAATGTTTGAGCCCCGCCCGCCAAAGACTCCCGACCCCTTGGCGTCCGATGCACGCTGGCGCGAATAAGCTAACGCAGCAGCTTGCGCACCACCGTCTGCAAGATGCCGCCGTTCTTGTAGTAGTCAAGCTCGACCGGCGTATCGATCCGCACATGGGCGTCGAACGATTTCACGCTGCCGTCCGGGGCGGTTGCACTCACGGTGATCTGGCTTCGCGGCTTCAGGCTGTCGTCCAGGCTCGGGATGTCATACGTCTCTTCGCCCGTGAGGCCCAGCGATTTCCAAGTTTGCCCCTCAAGGAACTGGAGCGGCAACACTCCCATGTTCACCAGGTTCGAGCGGTGGATGCGCTCGAAGCTTTGCGCGATGACGGCCCGCACCCCCAAGAGCATCGTCCCCTTGGCGGCCCAGTCGCGCGAGCTGCCCGTGCCGTATTCCGCGCCGGCCAGAACGATCGTCGGCACGTGGTTCGACTTGTAGCCAAGCGCGGCGTCGTAGATTGAAACGACTTCGCCGACGCTTGGCAGGCTGGAAGCCTGCCCCACTTCCGGAGTGTCGCTCGGCCCTGGAAGTGCGCCGCCCCCTTCACTGATCATCCGCCCCGGGCCGTTGGCCATCGTGCGCGGCTCTTTCATGCCGACGCGGGAGGCGAATGCAGCAGCGGCACTCGCGCTCCCCTCCGGGTCGCGGTTAAACGAGGGCATGCCGAGGTACTTGGTGACACCCCCCTCAGTGCCCGGCGCCAGGAAGTTGCGGATGCGGATATTGGCGAAGGTGCCCCGGACCATCACCCGGTCGTTGCCGCGGCGGCTGCCGTAGCTGTTGAAGTCGGCGGGCTGCACGCCGTGCTCGATCAGGTACTTGCCCGCGGGGCTCGACTTGCTGATGTTGCCGGCCGGTGAGATGTGATCGGTCGTCACACTGTCGCCCAGCACCGCCAGGCACCGCGCCCCGGCGATCGGCTGAATCGGCTGAACGTCGGTCGTCAGGTCGGCCAGAAATGGCGGCTCCTGGATATAGGTGCTCCGCTCGTCCCACTGGAAGAGGTCCCCCTCGGCCACCTTGATCGCGTTCCACGTTTCGTTGGCCGCGAACACGCCCGCATACCGCGACGCAAACATCTGCGGCAGGACCGACGAGCGCATCGCCGTTTGCACTTCTTCTTTGGTCGGCCAGATGTCCTTGAGAAACACCGTCTGCCCGCCCGTGCCCGTGCCGATCGGCTCCTTCACCAGGTCGATGTCCGTCGTGCCGGCAATCGCATAAGCGACCACCAGCGGCGGACTGGCCAGGTAGTTCGCCTTGACCAGCGGATTGACGCGGCCTTCGAAGTTGCGATTGCCGCTGATGACCGCCGACGCCACGAGATTCCCTTCGGTGACGGCCTTGGCCACCGGCTCGGGGAGCGGGCCGCTGTTGCCGATGCACGTCGTGCAGCCGTAACCGACCGTGTGAAAGCCGAGCTTGGCCAGCGGTTCGGTCAGTTTCGCCTGGTCGAGGTAGTCGCTCACGACGCGCGAACCGGGTGCGAGGCTCGTCTTCACATACGGCGGCACAGAGAGCCCCTTATCTACCGCCTTCTTCGCGAGCAGACCGGCTGCCACCATGACCGACGGGTTGCTGGTGTTGGTGCAGCTAGTGATGGCGGCGATGACGACGGCGCCGTGGGTGATTTCCGCAGGGGTGCCACTGCTGGCTCGCCCAGCAGTGCTGGAGCGGCCGTTGGCTTTCACTGCGACGCGCGTCGCCACCGCCGCGTCGTCGAGGCCAAAGCCCCGCTCGGTCACCGGCGCCTTGAGCGCCTTCCGCCAGGTCTCTTTCATCGCGGCCAGGCTCACGCGGTCTTGCGGCCGCTTCGGCCCGGCCAGCGACGGCTCAACGGTCGAAAGATCGAGCGACACCGTCTTGGTATAGACGAGCGGCTTGTCGGCGTCGGTGCGGAACAGGCCCTGCTCCTTGCAATAACGCTCGACCAGGTCGACCTCGTCCTTGGTGCGGCCCGTCGCCCGCAGGTAAGCCAGCGTCTCGGTATCGACCGGGAAGAAGCCGATCGTCGCTCCGTATTCCGGGGCCATGTTGCTGATCGTCGCCCGGTCGGCCAGCGACAGTCGGCCGGCGCCGGGGCCGTAGAACTCGACGAACTTATCGACCACGCCGACTTTGCGCAGAATTTGCGTAACCGTGAGCACCAAGTCCGTCGCCGTCACTCCCGGCGCAAGTTCGCCGGTCAATTCAAAGCCGATCACTTCCGGCAGGAGCATATAAAGCGGCTGGCCGAGCATCACCGCTTCGGCCTCAATGCCGCCGACGCCCCAGCCGACGACCCCCAGGCCGTTGATCATCGTCGTGTGGCTGTCGGTGCCGACGAGGGTATCGGGCAGGGCGACGGGCCCGAGCTTGTCGCTGCGCAGGAAGACCCCCTTGGCCAGATATTCGAGATTGACCTGGTGGACGATGCCGACATTCGGCGGGACGGCCCGGAAATTGGCGAGCGACTTCTGTCCCCAGCGGAGGAATTCGTAGCGCTCGCGGTTGCGCTGGAATTCGAGCTTGACGTTTTCTTCGAGCGACGTCGGCGAGCCAAACGAATCGACCTGCACCGAGTGGTCGATCACGAGATCGACGGGAATCAGCGGGTTGATCTTCTTCGGATCGCCGCCGAGCCGCTTCATGGCCGACCGCATCGCCGCCAGATCGACCACGCACGGCACGCCGGTGAAGTCCTGGAGCACGACGCGGGCGGGCAGGAACGGAATCTCGACCTTGGCCGGCGACGCGGCGTTCCACTCGGCGAGCGCCTTCACGTCGGCCTCGGTCACCAGGTAGCCGTCGCAATTCCGCAGCACCGCTTCCAGCAGCACGCGCATCGAAAATGGCAGCTTGCTGATCGCGCCCCAACCTGCCGCCTCAAGCTTACTCAGACGGTAAATGCCCGCAGTTCCGCTGCCGGTGTTGAACGTGTCGCGGGCGTGAAACGGGTCGAAGTGCGTCGTGGAGTTCATGGCGAGCGGCAAGCGAATGACGTACGTGGGCCCAAACAGCCGCATTCTAGCCGAGGGGGCCTGAACTGTCTGCGGCGCGTGCCGGGCGTCAACTGGCAATTCACCGCGCTGGACAGCACAATGGAGCCGCCATAAGGGAAACGCATGAGCAAAGCCTTGGTGATCATCGCCGATTTTCAGCACGGGTCGCTGGAGGTGGAGCAGGGAGTTCTGGAAGACCTCGCGACGGTTCAGTCGCTCGATGTCCACGCCGAGGAGGAGATGTGGGGCCGCGTCGAACAGGCCGACGCCCTGATGGTCTATCACACGCTCAAGGTCACGCGGGCCACGATCGAGCGGCTCACCCGCTGCCGGCTGATCGTGCGGTGCGGCGTGGGCTATGACAACGTCGATCATGCCTTCGCCCGCAGCCGCGGCATTCCTGTGGCCAATGTGCCCGACTACGGGACGGAGGAGGTGGCCGATTCGGCGATCGGCATGCTGCTGGCCTTGACGCGCGGGATTGCCCGGCAAAACACCCGCTTGCGGCCGGCCAACGCCGACTGGCGCTACCACCACGTGGCCCCGCTCTATCGTCTGCAAGGGCGGACGCTGGCCATCGTCGGACTCGGCCGCATCGGCACGGCGGTGGCCGTGCGCGGCAAGGCGCTGGGGATGAACGTGGTCTTTTTCGACCCGTATAAGCCCGACGGCTATGACAAGGCTTTGGGCATTGAGCGGGTCGAAAGCCTCGACGAGCTGCTGGCGCAAACCTTCGTGCTGAGCTGCCACTGCCCGCTCACCCCCGAGACGCATCACCTGATCAACGCACAGTCGCTCGAGCGGCTGCCGCATGGTTCCTTCTTGATTAACACGGCCCGCGGGGCGGTGATCGACGCTGCGGCCATTCCCGCGGCCATCGCCAGCGGCCGCCTGGCGGGTGCGGGCCTCGATGTCCTGCCCCTGGAGCCGCCGCCGCCCGATCATCCGCTGCTCGTGGCGTGGCGCGATCCGGCACATCCGGCCTATGAGCGGGTAATTCTCAACGCGCACAACGCCTTTTACAGCGTCGAGGGGCTCCGCGACATGCGCTTGAGAGGGGCCCAAGCCTGCCGTCGCGCCCTGGAGGGCAAGCCGCTGAGGAACGTGGTGAATTGATAATAGCGTTTCGTCCTTCGCAGGAGACTTGCCGTGAAACGGTCCGGAATTGTTCTTGCTCGCTTGTTTGCCGCGGCAATCGGACTGGCGTCGCTCGTTCCGCTGACCGGAAGGGCTCAGTCGCATCCGCCATTGCGGCAGGCGCCGGCGCCGAGCATGCGTCCGCTGAGCGAGGGGAACCACTACTTCATCGATGACGCGAAGGGCGACGATGCGGCCGCCGGCAGCGCGCAAATGCCCTGGAAAACGATCGCCCGGGGCCTTGTGCAACTTCGAGCCGGCGACACGCTCGTCCTCCGCGGCGGCGTCTATTACGAGCGGCTGTACGTCGCGCTGGCCGGCGAACAGGATCGGCCCATCACGATTCGCTCGTATCCCGGCGAGCAAGCGATCATCGACGGCAGCTTCCGTGAATTCACCGAGCGGCCGTCAGACTCTTGGCAGCCGGCCAGCGGCGGCGCCAATGACGAATTCGCGTCCCAGCAATCCTATCCAAACGAGCGCGACGTCGTCGGCAGCTTCGGCGATTCGCTCATCGGCTTGCAGACCTATTACCACGCCCAGGACCTGCGGGCCGCTAGCGAACTGGTCGATTGGGAAGATTGGAATCGCCAGGCCGAGACCGACATCAAGCCGCTCTATTGCGGGCCGGGGCTCTGGCTCAACCGGCAGACCGGGCGAATCCATTGCCGGCTGGCACACACGCACCTGCCGCAGCCGGTGGCCAACTACCAGGGTTCAATCGACCCGCGCCAAGTACCGCTGGTGATCGCCGCGTTCGATGCCGTCCCGCTCACGCTCGACGGCTGCCAGCATGTGCGGCTGGCGGACCTCGTGATCCGCGGCGCGGGCTACACGTCGATCGTCGTTCAGCAATGCCGCCACGTGGAAATCGACAACTGCACGGTCTGGTGCGGCACCTATGGCCTGCGGATCAGCGGAACGGAGGACTTCCGGTTGACCAGCTCGCGGCTTTATGGCAGCGTCGCCCCGTGGACCTTCCGCAGCGACGCCAGCAAACGCGACTATCCCGGCCGGCCTCACCGCAACATCTCGCGGCTCAACACGCACGCCCTGATCGAGATCGACTCCGGCCGCGAATCGAGCGTCTTCGCCACGCCGCAGAACGACCGCTGGGAAATCGCCCATTGTCATTTCGCCGATGCCCACGACGGCGTGTATCTGGGCGCCATCAACGTCCGCTTTCACGACAACACGATCGAGAACTTGCAGGACGACGGCGTCTATTTGAGCCCGATGTACATGCGGCATCGGCTCGACAAGACCGATCCGCAGATTCACATCATCGCGAACACCTTCCGCCAACTGCTTACGCCGCTGGCCTTTGGCGGCGATCGGCCGGAAACGGGCGACCAGGTCTTTATCGCTCGCAATCTGTTCGACATGCGCGCCGCGGTGCTCACCGGGCGGCCTTCCACGAAAAATGCTGCCGCCGGCACTTCGTCCGGCAAGCCGCTGGGCGATCACGGCTCGCCGCCGTGGGCCGCGATGAACATCTATCACAATACGTTCGTGATGGCCGAGCCAGCCCGCGACGTCGCCATGAATGCGCTCGCGAGCAACGGTGCCGGCCATCCGCGGCGCGTGTTCAACAATCTGTTCATCCACCTCGATCGGCTGCCCGCGTTCATCCCCCCGCAGTCGGAGCATAACGTGATTTCCGACGGCAACTGGTATTGGTCGCCGCGGGCCGAGCCGGCGCAGCTCGACGCGCTCTTCACGCGATTCCGCAAGTCCGAGCAGTTCACCAAGAGCCAGGCCCAGTATCCACCCGGTTGGGAAACCAAATCGCGGACCGGCGATCCGCGCGTCAAAGCCGACAGTTTCATCCCGGAAGCGGGCAGCCCGCTCCTCGATGCCGGCGTCGCGATCCCGCCGGATTGGCCCGATCCGCTCCGCGACAAAGACCGCGGCACTCCGGACATCGGCCGGTGATCGTCGTACACCTCGGCCGCGGATTACATGGCAGCAAGGAACCGCCGTGTTACGATGTACTGTTGACCCGACCCCGATCCCCGATTCCCGATCCCCCAATGTCCCACGGCCGTTCCCCCGCTCCTGAGCCCATTCCCATCAGCCTCGAACCGACCGTCGGCTGGCACTGCACGCACCTCTATTACCGCTTCGACCGGGCAGCGCTTGCCAAAATGAGCGGCGATCAGCTCCGCCAGGCCCGCGAAGAAGCGATCGCCATTCTCGATCCCGCCGGCCCCAGCGCCCCGCAGCGGCTGCAAACCAGCGTCGTCAGCGGACACAAGGCCGACTTCGGCCTGATGCTCATGGACCCTCATCCGCTGAAGATCGAATCGGTCAACCAACGGCTGATGGCCAGCTCGCTCGGTGCGGTGCTCGTCCCGACGTACTCTTTCGTTTCGATCACCGAGATTTCCGAATACGTCCCGTCGGTCGAGCAATATGGAAAGAAGCTGATTGCCGAGGGGGACGCGGAAGGCAGCCCCGCCTATGCCGCCAAGCTCAAGGCCTACGCCGACCGCCTGCCGCTGATGAACCGCCAGCGACTGACGCCCGACTTCCCGCCGTACCCGGCGACTTGCTTTTACCCGATGAACAAAAAGCGGAAGGTGGGCGAGAACTGGTTCCTGCTCCCGTTTGACCAGCGAAACAAGATGATGGCCGAGCATGCGAAAAGTGGCATGACGTTCGCCGGCCGCGTGCAGCAGCTCATCACCGTCGGCGTGGGCCTGGACGACTGGGAATGGGGCGTGACGCTGTGGGCCAAGAATCCGCAGTTCCTCACCGAGATCGTCTATCGCATGCGGTTCGACGAAGCCAGCGCCCGCTTTGCCGAGTTCGGGCCGTTTTATACGAGCTACGTCACGTCGCCGGCCGAGATGCTCGATCATTGCCGGATCGGTCTGATGTAGAATTTAATAGCGCCATGCTTACCATGAGGACCGTCTGATGGTTTCCGCGAATTCATCGAACAATCCTGCCAACTCGAAGGTACGCGAGGATTGGGTGGGCCGTGTGACAACCCTTGTGCAAGACGTGGAAAACTGGGCAGGCGAGCTTGGCTGGTCCACGCGGCGGATCGACAAGCAACTCGACGACTCCCAGATCGGGAGCCACACTGTCCCGGCACTTCTCGTCCAAGAGGGGCCGGTGCGAGTGTTTGTCGAACCGATCGCCCGTTCAGCGCCTGGGGCTGAAGGGGTTGTGGACCTCTATCTCATGCCTGCGTACGACGACATTGCGAGTCTCTATTTCGTCGATGGCCAGTGGCAGGTGCACTACATGTTTCCGGAGTCGCCAACCGTTGCAACGATTCGCGACGCCGAATCCAAACCGCTTACCAAGGAGACGCTTCAACAGGTCCTCGATGCGATGAGCGCCAATGCCGGCTAAACAGTTCGCATGGTTGCAACGGATCAAGGACGTGGAGCGCGAACACGCGGCAATGCGGCTCGCCGCCGACCGCTTGCTTCAGGACGCCGCCAGGGATCCAAGTGTTCTTACACGCGACGTGCGAATGCGCGATGTCGATCATGCGGCCGGGAATCTCGAGGGTACGTACATCGTGCGAATATTTGCCGAGTTTGAGACAGGAGTGCGCAATTATTGGGTTGCCGCGCGAGGGCCCGAGCCTCCGAAAACGCGAGACTTGCTGGAAAGCATTGCTGCCAGGCGCGGCATTCCGCACGATGTTTTGGCAGTCGCCCATTCCGTTCGCATGTATCGAAACAATCTCGTACATGAACGCGAAGAGGCCGCGGATGCCGTCGCGTTGGCTGTCGCACGAAGCGGTCTCTGCAAATTCTTCGCGCGCCTTCCTCTCGATTGGTAGTCCCGTCGACGAACGAGCAATGCAAAATGTCCAACCCCCTGCTCAATCCCGACCCCCGCTTCCAGAAGCCGCCGCCGATCGACGCCGCGGGGCAGAACCACTTTGCCGACCAAGAGACCGACGAAGCCGAGCAATCAACCGACGCATCCGCCGCGCCCAGCGCCTTTGAGCCATCGTCTGCGTCGAGCGAGCGGCCGTTTGAGCCCCGCTACGTAGCCACCGCTCAGTCGCGCGAGACATTCCTGCTGATCCTGGCATTCGTCGGCCTGGCGGGCGCGGCCTGCGGGGCCACGTCGATCACCGGAATCCTTGTCACTGGGTGGCTCTTGCCGCTGGTGGCGGTTTTTGCCGCCGGCCCTGCCTGGGTGCTCGCCTTCAAGGACCTTGGCGAAATGCACCTGGGCGGCCGCAACGATTCCGGCCGCTCGCCCACGATGCTGGCACTATGGCTGGGCGTGGGCGGCATGCTGGCCTGCATCGCCTCCGTGGTCTGGATGATCATTCTCGAAATGGGCCCGCTCCCCGATATTCTATGACGCTGGTCCACTCGCCCGACGATCCCACGCTCGACGAGCTGTGCGAAAAGCTGGCTGCTTTGGCGCCGGAATTGGAGGCCGCGGACGCCTGGCCGCGCGAGCAGCTCGATCTGTGTGCAGGGGCTGGTGTGTTTCAATGGTTCATGAGCACCCCGTGGGGCGGCCAGCAGTGGAGCGAGGCCGACCTCCTGCGCGGCTATGTCAAACTGGCCGCGGCTTGCCTGACGACCACCTTTGTCATCACCCAGCGGATGGGCGCTGCCAACCGCATCGCCGCCAGCGACAACGACTCGGTGCAACAAACGCTATTGCCGAATTTGCTCACGGGCTGCTCGTTTGCCACCGTCGGCATATCGCACCTCACCACCAGCCGGCAGCATCTGGCGCGTCCAGTGCTTCAAGCCGAAGAAACCACCGCCGGCTTTGTGCTCGATGGATACTCCCCGTGGGTCACGGGAGCCGAATTCGCCCAGCACATCGTGCTCGGCGCGACGCTGGCCGACCGTCGGCAGGTCCTCGTCGCCATGCCGGTTGACCTTAAGGGCGTGCGGATCGAGCGTGCACCGCAGCTCGTTGGCCTGTCGGCCAGCCGCACGGGGCCGGTCCATCTCGATCGTGTGCTCGTCGAGCGCCGTTGGCTGCTGGCCGGACCCGTGCCCGAAGTGATGAAGCAGGGGGCGGGCGCCAGGACCGGCGGCCTGCAAACCTCGGCTTTGGCGATCGGCCTGGCGACGGCAGCAATTGGCTATTTGCGGTCCCAGAGTCACAAACGCAGCGACCTCACCGATCCGGCCGACTCCCTCGAAGCCGAACGCAACGAGCTGGAGAATGCCATGCTTGCCCTGGCGTCCGGAATTGCCGTTTGCACCAGCGACGAGCTGCGCAGACGGGCCAACAGTCTGGCGCTGCGCTCCTCGCAAGCGGCCCTGGCCGCCGCGAAAGGCGCTGGGTACGTCGCTGGCCATCCTGCCGGACGGTGGTGCAGAGAAGCCCTCTTCTTTCTGGTCTGGAGCTGCCCGCAGCCCGTGGTCGCGGCCAACCTGTGCGAGCTGGCGGGATTGAATGAATGACCAATGACCAAGCCTCAATGACCAACTCAGAGGTTGTGAATGAATCCCGTAGCGGAACTCGCCAGAGTTCCGAATCCGCAGAAAAACCTGAAGTCTGGCGACTTCAGCTACGAAAGATTCACAA